>JAYTKG010000161.1:0-2421 GCA_043730435.1 Acidimicrobiia bacterium
GGTCGATGAACCCGAGCGTGTGCAGCGCCGCCTCGGCTCGCTCCACCTGGGTGAGCAACGAGACCGATACCGGCGTACCGTACGGCAAGCGCGAGGCGAGGCAAGGCGCGGCTGGCTTGTCCCAGGTGCGCAGCCCCAGCTCGGCCGAGACACGACGAACATCAGCCTTGGTGAAGCCCGATTCTACCAGGGGAAATCGGGCACCCCGCTGCGCCGCGGCTTGTTGGCCGGGGCGGTGGTCACCCAGGTCATCGACGTTGACGCCCAGCACCACCACCGACGTGCCGGCGACGGCCAAAACCGGCTCAAGTGCATCCATCAGTGCCGATTTACAGTGGAAACAGCGGTCGCGGTCGTTGAGACGGTAGGCCGCGTTTTCCATCTCGCCGGTCTCGACCGTGGAAAAACGCAGGCCCCATTCGGCCGCGAGGTCAGCGCAATCCTGCGCCTCACGCCCGGCCAGCGACGGCGAAACCGCGGTCACGACATGGCAGTGAGCGGGCCCGAGGGTGTCGTTGGCGACGGCGGCAAGCAACGATGAGTCGGTGCCGCCCGAGAACGCTACGACGACATCTTCGAGGTCACGCAGGATGGCTCGGAGATCATCGAGTGAGGCGGTCACGCCGAGATGACCTCGAGGCGAATGCGTTTGTTGCCTTTGCCCTTGTTCTCGGTCTTCAGCACGCGGATCCGGCCGACCTCACCGGTGGAGCGGACGTGAGTTCCGCCGTCGGCCTGCCGGTCGAGCCCAACGATGTCGACGACGCGTATTTCCTTGACCGAATCAGGGATGAGGTTCGCCTTGGTGCGAATGAGATCCTCATCCTCGACCGCGGTCTCACGCGGTAGGAAGTGCACTTCGATGGCCCGATTCGCTGCCAGTTCCTGGTTGACCAGTTCTTCGATGTCGGTGGCGAATCCGTCGGGCAACGGATCGAACTCGAAGTCCATGCGTGCCGACAGTTCCTGCATGTTGCCGCCGGTAACGGGCACCTTCCATTCGTTCCAGATCACGCCGCACAGCACGTGCAGTGCGGTGTGGGTGCGCATGAGTGCGTGACGACGTTTCCACTCGATCGTTCCGGTCACTGTTTCTCCCAGGACAGGACGCGGGCCGCCCTCAACTTTGTGCCAGACGACGTCGCCTTCTTTGTTGACATCGACGACCGACAACCCGGCGAGCCGACCGGTGTCATGAGGCTGACCGCCGCCCGTCGGATAAAAGGCGGTGGCGTCGAGCCGAATCTCGTCGCCGCGTAGCTCAAGGACCGTACCGGAGAATCCGGTCAGGTAAGCGTCGCGTAGATACAACAACTCGGTGTGCACAGGAGAGAATGATGGTCTGTCAGACCTACACTCACCAAGATGGGACGGCGAGTCGGTAACGGAAAATGGCTTGCGGCCGCGCTCATAGCGGCCTCCTGCAGCAATGTCGAGCCCCGGACGGGGACGACAACCACACCCATTACCGTGCTCAAACCCCGGGACGCCGCAGGCGACGGATTGTTGCGTATTGGCGTACTTTTGCCCACAACAGGCCCAGGAGCAGGGCTTTCGGCGCCACTTTTAAAGGCCATCGAACTGGCAAAAAACGAGATTAACCAGGCTGGCGGCATCTTCAATCAACTGATCGACGTCATTCAGTTCGATGAGGGAGGTGGGGTTGCCTCTGCGTCTGCCTCACTCGAACAACTTTTTGTCGAAGGGAGGGTGGACGCAGTCATCGGACCGGCATCTTCTCGCGTTGCGCTCGGGTTGCGGGACCGGCTCGCAGCCAATCAGATGCCCACCTGTTCGCCGCTCGCGACGGCCGATTCGCTGTCCGATGTTGCCGATGGCGGCTACTTCTTCCGCACCATTCCCAGTGACAGCCTCCAGGCTAAGGCCATGGCCACGGTCATCGACCTCACCGGTGGGAAGACGACCTCGATCGTGTATCCCGACGACTCGTACGGTTCAGCTTTTAGTCAGGGGCTGCGCAGCGACCTGGCCCGGCAGGGGGTCACCGTGCTCAACTCGTTTCCGTACGATCCGACGGCCAAGCTTTTTAAAGACGTGTCCGCACGCGTCTTTGCCGGTACGCAGCCCGACTCGGTTGCCGTCATCGGTGCCGGCGAGCCGGGTGCCAAAGTTTTGGCAGCGTTGCGTTCGAATGGTGATACCAAAACCAAAATCGTGGTGAACGACGGTTTGCGCGGCGTCGGCGGGTCGTCGGCGCGACCAGACTCAAATCCGAGGTGGCTTGACGGCGTTGAAGGCGTGGCGCCGCTCTCGCATCCTGGCACCACTGCCTGGTTGAAGAGCTATGCGGCAGGCGCTGGCGGCGTCGCCGACACCTACGCGGCGTATGCCTACGACTGCGTCAACCTGATTGCGCTGGCGGCGTTGTCGATCGCGAGCGATGTCCCCTCCCGATTGGCG
>JAYTKG010000162.1:0-3446 GCA_043730435.1 Acidimicrobiia bacterium
CCTCCGGTGCCAACACCAACGATGGCAAGATTCGCTGCCGTCTCCCCGGCAGCCAGGTTGAGGTTCGATGTGTCGGGCTTCGCTGTGCCCGATGGCCACACCGTGATGAACCCGGCCGTAGTCGGGTTGACTCCGGTGACGTTCACGATGGCACCCTCACCCGCTGCCAGATTGGTTGCAATGTCAACGATCTCGCCCGCCCGCAACCTGGTGTTGGTGGAGCGACTATCGAGCATTCTTGTCGGTCCGATACTGCGGAAGCCGCCGCCCTTTGCGAACCAACCCTGTAGGTCAACGAGCACGTCGGCAAAGGCGCTGCTGGTGGCAATGTTGATGCGGCCGTCTACCCCCACCTTGCTCACCACCAGGTTCGGTCTGGTCTGCCCCGCACGCACGTTGAGGTTTGACGTGCCCGGCCGATCTTGCCCCGACGGCCACACGGTCAGGAACAGATCAGCGCCTGCATCCACCACCGTGATGTTGACGACGACGGCCTCCACCTGCCCGACCGGCAAGCCGGCCAGCCCGACGACATCCACGCTCAGCGGCACCGTCGCCACCGGCTTGGGTCGCGGATCAACGGCCGCGGCGCTGGGCCCTTCACCAACCGCAAAACCGGACAGCAGCACGACCAAAGCCAACATCACACGACGCATGCCCCGGAGGCTAGCCAGTCCCTCCGGTTCCCGACTGGCCAGCGGGCGCCACGTAGGTCGTCACGGTCTCACCCTACGGCGATACGCTCACATCATGGCGACGTTGACCTCCGGGCAGATTGCAGACTACGAGCGGGACGGATTTCTCGTTGTGGAAGACTTTGTGAGCCGGCAGGCCTGCGCCGATCTCCAAGCGCGAGCCGTCGAGCTGGTCCACCAGTGGCAGCCGAGCGGAAAGCGCACGGCCTTCAGCACCAACGAACAGACTCGGGTAAGCAACGACGAGTTTCTCGATTCGGGCGACAGCATCTGGTGCTTCTTCGAGGAGAAAGCATTCGACAATCAGGGCGAGTTGAAGCAGGCCAAGGAGTTGTCGATTAACAAGATCGGCCACGCCATGCACGACCTCGACCCCGTGTTCGCATCGTTCAGCTACACCGCCGATCTTGCGGGCGTCACCCATGATCTGGGTTTGACCGATCCGAGGGCGCTGCAGAGTATGTACATCTTCAAACAGCCCGGTATCGGCGGCGAGGTGGGCTGCCACCAGGACGCCACGTTTCTCTACACCGACCCGCTCACCGTCACCGGGTTCTGGTTCGCCATCGAAGATGCCACCCTCGACAACGGCTGCCTCTGGGCGCTGCCCGGCGGCCACATGACCAGCCTGCGTCGCACCTTCCAACGCTCAGGTGATGACGGTCGCACCATGACTTTCGACAACCTTGACGACACGCCACTGCCGTCGCCGCGTGAACTGACCCCGCTTCCGGTAAAGGCCGGCACCATGGTTGTCTTGAACGGTCTGCTTCCCCACTGGAGCGACACCAACCGATCGGCCAAGAGTCGCCACGCCTACTCGCTGCACTGCATCGACGGCACCGCCGACTACCCGGCGTGGAACTGGTTGCAACGCTCACCGAACCGTCCGCTGCGCCCCTTCGCCGCCGGCCTTCAGCCGATCTGACCCGACGAGTCGGCCGAGGTCCCGCCCGTTGGTGACCACCGCCGACTCGTCGTTGGAAGAGCCGCTCTCCAGCCTGAGCGGCGTCGGCGTGTGATCTGAAACACTGGCGCCATGAATGTGACGGTTATCGACCATCCCCTTGCCGCCGAGCGGCTGGCCATCCTGCGCGATGTGCGCACCACCAACGCTGAGTTCCGCCAGGCTCTCGACGGGCTCGGTGGCATGCTCGTGTACGAGGCCATGCGTGGCCTGGCCACCACTGACTCCACTGTCACCACGCCGCTCGGACCGGCCCCGGCACGCTCATTGACTCAGGTGCCGATGCTTGTGCCGATCCTGCGCGCCGGCATTGGCTTGGTCAACCCGGCGTTGCGGTTAGTCCCGCAGGCTGAGGTCGGCTTTGTGGGTCTGGCCCGCAATGAGCAGACGTTCGACCCGCATCCGTACCTGGCCAAGCTGCCCGAACGTCTCGACGGACGCGACATCTTCATTCTTGACCCCATGCTGGCCACCGGTGGCTCGCTCGAGTTCTGCTGCCGTCTCCTGCTCGAACGTGGCGCGCCTCAACCCATGACCGTGATCTGTGTGCTCGCCGCGCCCGAGGGTATCGAGCGCATGAAGCAGTCGGGCATCGACGTCAACATCATCACCGCCTCGATCGACAGCCATCTCAACGACTCCGCCTACATCGTGCCCGGTCTGGGCGATGCCGGAGACCGCCAGTTCGGTCTCTGGTAGCTACACGGCTACACGTACCATCCCACCAGATCGCAGATGATGTGGACGGTGCCGCGCTTGTTGTAGATGGCAATCTTGCCGCCATCGCCCACGGTCGCGATGACCTGATTGGGCACCGTGCGGCCGGGCGTGAAGTTGAGGTTGCTGGCATTCGGCAGGGGCTTGCCGACGGGATAGACGGTGAGGAAGCCGGTCTCGGTCGGGTCGACGGCGGTGACATTGAGTACCACCGCTTTGGCGTCGTCGGGCACGCCGGCAACCCCGGTCACCTTGAGTTGATACGTGCTGTCGGCGCCCACCTTGGTCTTGGTGTCGCGCGTGTCCATCAGGCGCTGGGGGGAGGACGCACTGGCGGCCGGTCCACTTCCGGACACGTCGTACCAACCGAGCAGGTCGACGATGATGTGACTTGAGCCGTCGCTGTTGAAGAAGCTCACCGCTCCGGTCGGCCCGAGCTTGGCCACCACCAAGTTCGGTACCGTGAGGCCAGCCGAGAAGTTCAGGCTGGACGCGGTGGGCACTGCCTCTCCGGTGGGGTACACGGTAACGAAACCGGCGTTGGTCGGTTCGCTCACGGTCACGTTCAACACCACCGCGCTGACACCACTGGCGGGCAGACCGGCGGTGCCGGTCATCTGCACATTGATCGACTTGCCTGGTTCGACCTTGCCCTCCCCGTTGCGGGTGTCACGCACACGAATGGGTGTCATGGGGACGAGGGAGCTGCCCCCGGCCTTACTGAAGTAGCCAACCACGTCGGCGATGAGGTTGGCCGAGCCATCGCTCACTGCCATGCTGACACGGCCGTTGGCACCCACCTTGGACATCACCAGATTCGGCACCGTTTGTTTCGCCACGAAGTTCAGGCTCGATGCGTTCGGTTTCGTCTCGCCGGTTGGCCACACCGTGATGAATCCGGCGTTGGTTGGATCGGTCACGGTGACGTTCATGATGACTGCCGTGACGTCCTTCATGGGGACGCCGCCGACTCCGAGTACGTACACGGTCTCTTCTACGCCGGCTGGAAACTTGGCTTGCGGGCCGCCGTTGCCCTCGCGGGTGTCGAGCTTGCGGGTTGGCGTGAC
>JAYTKG010000163.1:0-3291 GCA_043730435.1 Acidimicrobiia bacterium
TGCCGGCGCCGCCGAACGGCGGCTCTGCACGATGATGCCCGGAATGAGGTAGTCGACGTACCGGATGCCCGGGAGTTGTATGGAGCCACCGAACACATAGCGGAAGAGCAGCGTGAACATGATGGGCTGTACCGAGTTGAAGAAGATGAGCTGCGGGGTGCGCATGACCTTGGTCAGATTGCGTTTGGCGATGACGATGGTGTCGTTGACGATGTGGCCCGGTGAGCGAGGAGCGGCGGCGACCGAGGTAGAGAGTGCCATGGTGGAATCCTTACTTGCCGGGCCGCGAGCGGCGTCCGGTTGATGTGGCGTTGGGGTCGGGTTCATCGATGCGGGTGTCGCGTCCGGTAAGCGAAAGAAACACGTCATCGAGTGAAGGCTTGTGAATGCCGATGTCGTCGAGAACGATGCCGGATTCATCGAGTGCCCGAACTGCGGCGAGTAGTACGTCGACAGCCTGCCCCTCGCCGACAGCCACACGTACACGACTTTCGCTGGCATCGGTCTGGGGTTTGCTGTTGCCAACGGTGGAAAGCAATTCGGAGGCGCGAGCAAGATCGGTGGCGTGGTGGACCTTGACGTCGAGCACGTCGCCACCGAGTTGGGTTTTGAGTTCGTCGGCCGTTCCCTTGGCGATGACCTTGCCGCGGTCGATGACCACGATTTTGACGGCCAGTTCGTCGGCCTCATCGACGGCGGCGTACTGCCCGGCGAGGCCGATCACCTGGCGAACTTCCTGCGCCTGGGTGACGACGTTCAGGCCAGCAACAGTGGCGCTGCCCGAGTCGGGCTTCAGCAGCGTTGCGAGTACCCGTACCAGGGTTGTCTTGCCGGCACCGTTGGGCCCAAGGACACCAAGCACGGTGCCCGGTGGCACTTGCAGGTCAACTCCATCGAGGGCTTTGGTGGCACCGTACGCCTTGTGCACATCACGCGCATCGATAATGAAATCACTCATGCCGCATTCCTTTGCTAGCTTCAGCGAGTGACACTACGCCAAGCGTTCCCGGCCGTCGTAGCCGGGTTCTTGGTGGTGTTGGTGAGCTTCTCGGGCCCGTTTCTGGTGGTGCAGTTGGCAGCCAAGAACGCCTCGCTCAGCGCCAGCGCAACCGACGGTTGGATCTTTGCAGCGGCCTTCGCCAGTGGCGTTGCCGCCATCGTGTTGTCGCTCTGGCTGCGTCAGCCGATCATCTGCGCCTTCAGTAGTGGGGGAGCGGTTCTGCTGGTGAGTTCGTTGCAGGACTACACCTTCCCCGATGCTATTGGGGCGTATCTGTTGGTGGCTCTCGGCCTCATTGTGATCGGGCTCACCCATTCCTTTTCCAAGCTGATGGCCCGGCTACCGAAGGGAATCGTGTCGGCCATGTTGGCGGGCGTGCTTTTCAACTTCGGTACCGGCTACTTCTCGGCGCTGCCCGGTAGTCCGCCCCGCTGGAAAGTGACGGTTCTGGTGCTGCTGATGGGAGCAGCATTCTTCGTCGGCAGGATACGAGGTTCCCGCCTCGCCATCGTGTGGACGGCGTTGACGGGAGTAGCGGCCACCCTTGTGCTTGGCCTCACGACAACGTCGTCCCCACGGCTCCACGTGGTGCATCTTGCAGCAGTCACCCCCACGTTTCACCTTGGTGCATTGACCGGTCTCGGGTTGCCGTTGCTGGCCCTTGCCCTGTCTTCCCAGTACGCACCCGGCTACGCAGTGCTGCGGGAATCCGGTTACACGCCCAACATGGATCGGGTGCTGGTTGTCACCGGTGGGCTCTCGGCGATCTTCGCTTCCTTCGGCGGACCCGGTGTGCATCTCGCCGCCATCACGGCCGGCATCGCGACCGGCGAAGATGCCCACGTCGACCCCGCGAAGCGATACATCGCTGGGCTTTCGGCCGGGGTGTTCTACATGCTTGCGGCACTCTTTGGCGGCAGTCTGCTCAGCATCTTTTCGGTACTACCGAAAGAGTTCGTGGCAGCCATCACCGGGCTAGCTCTGTTCGGTGCTATCTCGGGGTCGTTGGCCAGTGCCCTCGCCGATGCTCACGGCCGAGACGGGGTGGTGGTCGCCCTGTTGTGTGCAGCAAGCGGCTTTAGTCTCTTCCACATCGGTGCACCGTTCTGGGCGCTCGTGCTTGGCTTGGCCGTCGATGCCTTGGAGAAGCGCTTCGCTCGACGTACCTAGCCGAGCATCATGCCGTGAGCGGTGGGGATGTCGAGGTGCTGTTCGATCGTTTACGAGAAACTACAACGCGCGGCCTTCTCGACGTCTCAGCCGCACATACCGTGACAACAGCCCGAGTTCGTTAGAAGGGAAGCGTAGTGGCGCGTTTCATCAGTGGCGCGAGTTGTCGGGCGAGAGCGGCGAAGTGATTGCGTCGCGGTGAGGATGCACGCCAGGCCAGCACAATCTCGCGCTGCGGGGCCGGGGACTGAAAGCGGCGGATGGAGATTCCGGCACCGGCCCTCGCTTCGACCGAGAGCGAGCTCGCGGGCAACAGCGTGACCCCTAACCCGGCGGCCACCATCTGCGTAAGGGTGGCCAGACTCGTGGCGCCAACATCGATGGTGGGGGCATGAGCGATTGAGCACACCGACAGGGCCTGGTCACGCAGGCAGTGGCCGTCTTCTAGGAGGAGCACGTTTTCGTCCGCGAGGTCCTCTACGCGCAGTCTCGCTCGTGGCGAGGTCGGGTGTCGCCGACGGGACTTTGCGAGTACGAACGGATCGTTGGCGAGGTGCTCGGCGTGCAAATCGTTTCCCTGGATGGGTCCGGCCAGGAGTGCCAGGTCAACATCGCCCGAACGGAGGGACGCGAGCAGGTGCTCCGTGCGTTGTTCGGCGAATCGAACGGACGCTTTGGGATGCTCGGCCAACGCCTCGACGACATACACGAGCAGATAGGGGGCCATCGTGGGGATGACACCAACGGTTATCGGGCCGCTGAAAACATCGGGGGGTTGACCGGCCAATACCAACTCGTCGACCGATGTCAGCACGGCGCGGGCCCGCCTGGCTACGTCGGTACCCTCCGGCGTGAACACGACCTGGCGTGCGGTTCGTTCCACGAGCTGTGATCCGACCCGACGTTCGAGTTCTCTGATTTGGGCGCTCAGCGCAGGCTGTGACACGAACGTCGCGGCGGCAGCTTTTCCAAAATGACGATGCTCGTCGAGTGCCACCAAATACCGCAGCTGTTGAAGAGTCGGTCTTTCCATAGCGTCAGGTTATCGAGGTTCCATTTTCTCTGTCTTTGACATCTTGGCAAGGGTGGCGCACAGTGGACAGGCGTAACCGCTGAGGTCG
>JAYTKG010000164.1:0-3907 GCA_043730435.1 Acidimicrobiia bacterium
AGTCCGGTGGCATCGGTGAGCTTTGTTCGCAGTTTCGGATTGTTGAGGTCCGTCAGGTCCCAAATCGGAATGGACCCATCGTCGGCAGACGCAGCGAACAGGTCTCGCGGTCCGGCAGCAACGGTTTCAATCAGTGATGTTGCTCCGGGTATCAGCGGAAGGGCGCGGATCTTGCCGTCGGCCGCTTGCCAGACCTGCAGTTGGCCGTCCACCGTTCCGGAAGCAATCGTTGTTCCCTTTCGATTGATAGCGCCCGAACCAGACAGTTTGATCGCCGGGTCACCCGGCATAATGCGGACGTCCATAGGGACGACGGCATTCGGTTTGCTGGTGTCCCAGAGTTCAACCGTGCCATCCGATGTGCCGGGGAATACGGCCATGCGATTGCCTGACTCGTCGAATGACACGCTGAAGATCTTCGCTTTAGGTCCAACGAGCGGGGCACCTTGGAGCGGCCAACGTCGAAGTACACCGTCGTTGCTGGTCGACAACACATCGATGCCATCTCGGTCGAACCCGACACCCACAACCGGTGAAGGCGTGGAGAGAACTCGCTGCCGGACCCAATCAGAAGTCCGCCACACGCTGACGTCCGAATCCGAACCACCAGCCGCGAGCGATGACCCGTCAGCGCTGAACGCGAGCGTATTCACCCAGCCGCCCAACTTGAGTGAGACGCCGTCGGCGTCGGCCATAGCGCCTGCTGGAGAGATGTTGACGATGCGAACATCGCCTCCGCGGTAACCGATTGCCATACGGCTTGCGACTGGGTCGAACGCAATGGCATGCACCTGGCCGCCATCTTTCTTGCCCGGAAGTTCGCCCAACGATTCGGCGGTCGAACCGTTTCTCCAAAGTCGAACCGTGCCGTCGTCGCCGCCCGCGGCAAGTAGCGAGTTGTCCGCTGACACGGCGACTGCTTTCAGCACGATCGTCTTGTCCGCTGCGAGGGGAACCTTGATCGGTGCCAGCGGTGATGGTGCCGAACCTCGCGCCAGAGTCCACCGTTGAATGTCCGCTGACGAACCAGCGGCGATCAGTTGCTGACCATCGGAAGAGATGACGAGCGACTGCACCGAGATACCGAAATCACCCAACTTCGCATCGACGAGTCGCCCGGAGTCGGCTGCCAGCGACCAGAGAGCGACACCGCCGTTCGCACCACCAGCCGCAAGCAAGGAACCATCCGCACTGATTGCGGCGCTGTAGTAATCGACAGGGCCGTGGATAGCGGGAATCGTGAACTTCGGTTTCGCGAGCACACCGCTCGTGTCGAAAACCTTGATCGAGCCATCTTTCGCGTTCGGCGCAGCAGCGAGACCCGCACCGCCCGAAATTGCCAGTGGCGTGCTTCCCTGCGCGCCAACAAGTCGCTGCGGAATTGGAAAGGCCGTGGCGTCTATGAGCGCCCCATAGGCGTCATCGGTTGGTTGTTCACGGTAGGCGAGCGCAGCGAGCTGCGCGGCGACGCCCGGATCGCGCTCGGTCGCTCGCTGTGACTCCAGAGCAAGCCGGCGTGACGACGCAACCTTGGTTGCCTCCTGCGCCTGGTTCCTCTGCGACTGCGCCCGGTTCCTTTGCTTGACGGCATACACGGCGACGCCCGATGCCAAAATCGCTAGTGCTGCGGCAGTTGCGCCCAGTGACCACAAGACTCTGCGCCGGCGTCGCTGCCCACGCTCCAGCGCCAACCGGTGCGTGGTGCTCGCAGCGAGATAGTTCCGTTCTGTCGTGGTGAGAACGGAACGTTCACTGTTCGCTTCCACCCATTCGGTGAGTTGGTCGAGTCGTGCGCCTCCAACCAGTGTGCTCTGGTCGTGCGGGTTCTCCGACCAGGCGCGGACAGGTTCGCGCAGACGGCTCAGGATGAGTAGGCCTTCGCGGTCGGCGTCGATCCACTGCCGCAGCCGGGGCCACGCGCTGAGAAGCGCTTCGTGAGCGATTTCGACATTGTCGTCGTGGACCGACAGAAGACGGTGACCGACGAAGTGATCGACAACCCGGGCTTCGCGAGCCGATTGTTCTTCTGTGGCATTCGAGCCGATGTCCTTCTGCTTCAGTGCTCGATGAGTTGTGACCCCTTCGCTGTTCAGGTTTACGAGTCTGAGGAACAGCGTGTGTGCCGTGGCCTGTTCGTCGGCATCGAGTTCGCCGTAGGAGTTCTCGGCGGTTTGCTCGAGCGCTCCCTCCAAGCCACCGGCGTCTAAGTAGTCGGTAAGGCTCATCACCCCTCGGCGGCGCCGATTCCAAGTCTCAAGGAGAGCATGCGCCAACAGTGGCAAGGTCGATCGACGCGAGCCGCCGGCGTCACCCGAGGAAAAGTCGCGTAGCAGTCGTTCGACCAGTGCCGGTTCGACTTCGACGCCGGAGCGCTTCGCGGGTTCCACGATGACGCGTTCAAGGTCCTTGGCGGTTAGGGGCGGAATCAGGATCTGACACTTTTCCAACGCGGAGACGAGACTCGGAAACTCGCACAGCTGCCCGTAGAAGTCGGAGCGCGTGGCGATGATGACAGGCTGGCGTCGGGCCGCATTGGCGAGGGAGTTGACGAAGTCCTCGCAAAAAGTCGGGCTGCTGCCGAGCGTGAACAGTTCTTCCATGTGATCGACGACGATGAGAGTCGCGGACTCCTGCAGCGCGCGAACCTGTCCGAGCGTGCTGACCGGGTTAACACCAGGGGTGAGATACGCCGCGTTTGGGAATCCCGGCACGGCTCCCGCTGAGACGCGGGGGAGTAGGCCTGCTCGGAGGAACGAGGACTTACCAGTGCCCGAGCCTCCGACGAGCGCAATCAGTTGCGATGAGCCATTGGCCGAAGCCACGGCCGACAGCCGGGAGATGACGGCGTCGGCCAACGCGTCCCGCCCGAAAAACCATTCCGAATCGGTTTCAGCGAACGGCTCCAACCCTCGGTAAGGAGCCTCCGTATCGCTGGGCCGGGGGCCCGGAGCCAGCCTCACCCGGTGTAGGGCTGTGACCCACTCTGACTGCTCGGCCTTGTCGACCCCGAGGTGCTGGAGGACGGACAACAGCAAGGGAACTTGCCGAACGTTGGGTAAATGGCGGCCGTTGACCCAACCGCCAATCGTTGACGGCGGCGTATTAACGGCCGTCGCCAACGATCTGACCGAGGCCCCGGCCACTTGTCGAGTTGCATCCAGCGCCGCAGCGAACTCCAACCGCGATGCCACGTTCCGAATGCCGAGCGACAGCCCAGTATTCCCGCTATCCCCATTGTCCCCAATGCTCACAACTGGCGAGCATAGGACAGCACGTACTCGGCGCTCGCCGGATGCGTGCGGAGTTCGACGGAGATTTCAGCAGCATCGGCCGAAAAGCCTCCGTTTCGGGCGAAACAGGTGTCCGAAGTCGAACGGACATCTCCAATTCCATTGCCCTAAGCGGTCCTTGCTGGTTTCGTGTGGTCCACGGCGCGCGGGCCGTCAAGGCAAAAGGTGGGGGCAGTGCGGGGCCTGAGTCAGCGAGCAGTGGCGACAAAGCGAACTTATCCACAGGCAATTCTGGGCTCCTTCGCGGTCACACGTAGCGGGCGCGCTCCGGTCGCAAGCTGAAGCAGGCCCGCTTAGACGGGCGCGGGCAAACAATCGATTGGATCTCTACGAGAGACTCGAACAAAGGAATCTGTGTGGGCGGACGGCTAAAAGAAAACATTCGGCGATCGATGGTCACTGTCGCCCTGCTCGGGACTTCGCTAACGGCGTTCCTCGCTCCGGCTGCGGCGGCACCCGCTCAGATCGGTACCTCTGCTGTGTCGCAGCCCCTCGTAGCGGCGGCCGCGGCGGCCGCTACAACCGACTTTGTTCCGTTGTCGCCGACACGAATTTTGGATACTCGTGGGAGTGCGAAGCCGGCTGCGGGTGAGACGGTTGATCTTCAGGTGACGGGC
>JAYTKG010000165.1:0-8979 GCA_043730435.1 Acidimicrobiia bacterium
TAGCGCGCATCACTTGACCAGAACAGCGCAGGGAACGCGGCCACCAACGGCATGGCGAACAGACCGGAGGCCGCAACCACGAGGCCGGCGCGCGAGCGGCGGGCAAGCACGATCAGCCCAACGTGAATCAGGATGAGGAGCACAATGAAGGCGGCGAGCCCAAGCTTGCGAGGGTAGAGCCAGTCGCCCGGCTGGCCACGCAGACCGAAGGCCCGGGGGAAGAGTTGAGCGAACACGATTTCGAGCCGTTGGCGATAGGTGGTTGCCTCGAGTGGGGGCGGGTTATGCAGGATGCTGGCCCATCCGTTCATGGCGTTCCAGGCCAAGAACGGGCTGAGACCGAGCACCGACCCGCCGGCCAGCGCCAGGAACCATCGGCGAATGTCGGAGCGCCGCATCACCATCAACGACAACATTGCTGGCATGAGCGGCACAACGAAAAGTGGATGGCCCCACACCGCCAAGCCAGCCGCAAAGCCAGCGGCGAAGAACGTCCAAATCGGGCGATCTTCGTTGGCGAGGCGCATCATCAGTCCGAGCGAAATCACCGTGAAAAGCAGGCCCGAGTTGTAGCCGAGATACATCGTCATGGACAACAGCACGATGGCTCCCGACATCAGCCACAGCAACCCACCGACCATCCAGCTGATCCGACGATCAAAGATCAGTTTGGCTGCCTTCGCCGCCGCCACCGCTGCGATCGCGAAGATTGCAGATGCAACTATACGAAGGAGCCAGACGTGCGCCCCGAAAACCTTCAGCAGTGGTGCCAGCACGAGTGCTTCTAGGGTGCCGCCATAGTTGCTGGCGCCGATCAGCAAGTGGGGCTGTCCGTGCAGGACATCGAATGCGGAGACGGCGCTCATGCCTTCGTCTCCGCTTACGAATCCCTGACTAGAAGAACCAATCCACCAACGGGCACGGACACCGGCCGCGGCAACCAGCACGATAGCGAGCCAACGTTGGCTGCGACCAGCGTTAGCCGACGGACGGTCGAGGGCGAGCTCGATCGGGGCATCCTTGGTCAACACGCTAGAGACGGTAGCGGACGGCGCGTGGCCACTCCGAGCACAGGACTCGCCCCTAGAATCGCCCAGTGTCCGAGACCAAGCTGATTCCGCCCCTTGGCTATCGGCTTCTCATCGATATCCAGGGCGTGCAGGGTCCGTTCAATGATCGCGGCGTCGCCCGCACTGTGGCCGAGCTTTCGACCGCCCTGATCCGGATCGGAGCGCCTGTTGCCGGACTGTTGCTGAACCCGAATCTGCCTGCGCCGCCGTCATGGTTTCCGGAGCTTTGCGGTCATCCGCTGCTGGTCTGGGCCACCGCAGAAAATGTTCGAGAGCTTCAGGCTGACGGGCCAACCGTGTGTCTCCTCCCATCACCGATGGAAGGATCCGAGCCGGTAGATGGCGTGTGGCCGCCGTTTCTCGCGACCACGCCGTTCGTGCCCTTGGTGCATGACGCCATCCCGTATGAAGATCCGGTGGCCTACGACATCCGCCATGCTGATCGTCGCTTGCACACCACTCGACCCCTGTGGCTCGAAGCTGCGGCTCACGTGCTGGCCACCACCCGATTCGCCGCCGAGCAGTGGCAGCAGCTCGTTGATCCGGTACCCAACCGCGTCTCTGTTATCGGCATGGGTGTCTCCGATTTCTATCGACCGTCCGCTGATCGGCAAGCAACCTTCGCCGAGCTAAAGACCGCCGTGCCCCGCATTGAAAAGCCCTTCGTGCTCTACGTGGGCGGTGACGACGAACGTAAGAACGTCGACGGGGCGATCCGTGCGTGGGCTGCGGTAGATAACGAGGTACGCGCTAACTACCAGTTCGTGATCGCATGTTCGGCAAAACCTGACGTGCGAGCAGCGTGGGAATCTCTTGCCGTTCAGGCTGGGTTGCGGCCCGATGAACTGGTCGTCACCGGCTTTGTCAGCGAGGCAACGCTGCGTTCGCTGTACCAGACAGCCGAGTTGCACTTCTTCGCGAGTTTGTCTGAGGGCTTCGGCATGCCGATAGTGGAAGCCATCGCGTGTGGTTGTCCGGTGATCAGCTCGAACACCACGTCGATGCCCGACGTGGTTGGGTGGGAACCGGGGCTCTTCGATCCAACCGATATCGACGCAATGGCTTCGCTCGTCACCAAAGCGCTCACCGACACCGCCTACCGAGCCGAGCTGAAAGCGGCCTGCCGGGCTGCGCTCGGCCAGCACTCGTGGGTCGCCGCCGCGCATCGTATTGTGCTCGCACTTTCGGCCAACGTGCCCTCACCACCGGGTCGGACCGGACCGAAACGCCTTGCCGTCATCGGCCCGCTGACGGCCAGCGCCCGCGCAATGCGAGACGCGCTGCTAGACCAGCTTCTATCAGTAAACCCCGGGCTTGAGATCGATCTCTTCGACGACCAGCCAGCCACCATCGATGCAGCCCACTACCCCATCACAGCGTACGGTCGCACTCTCAGCCCGGGGGGCTACGACGAGCGACTTTATGTGCTGCCAAACACGCCCGGAAACGACGCCGTTTACAAGGCGGCCCGTAGCCATCCCGGTACGGTCTGGCTGGTGGACGGCACGCTGTCGGCGCTACTGCCGACTCTTCTCGGACCAACCAAGATGCAGGCCCACTTGGCTCGCTGGTACGGCGAACGCACGCCGTCGGCCATCCGCCACGCCGAAGTCGTCTCCTCCGAATTGTTGGCCTTACATCATCTCCTCGCCACCGCCGAGATCGCAGCGTTATCGCAGCGAGTATTGGTGAACGAAGCGGAAATGGTGAACAGCGTGCGCGTCGATCTTGGGCCTTGGCGTGAGGCCAGTATTGACGTTGCCTCCGCCGAAGCGTTCCCACGATTGCGTCGGTCATGAACGAACTGGACGCGCTCGCGCTCACGACGCTGAAAGCCGGTGACGTGGTGCTCGATGTTGGCGCAGGCTCGGGCGAGTTCACTCGGGCCGCGCTCGACTGCGGGGCCATGGTGATTGCCGTCGAGCCATCCGAGGAGCGTTGTCATCAACTGGGGTCTGCCGACATGTTGACCGTCGTTCACGCCGCCGCCGGCAGCACCAATGGCACTGCCAAGTACGTGGCCCGGGTTCGTCGCACACTTTCCACCAACGCAAGAGATGCTGCGGTGGTACCGACCACCCGACTCCACAGCGTCGCGGAGGAGCGTGGCATCACCGCCGTCAACGTGCTGCGCATCCGTGCCGCCGGCAACCTCGCCGCCGTCCTCATCGGCGCATCGCACCTCGTCGCCAGCGCCAACGTGGTCCGCCTTGTGGGCGATGCGATGGTGGGTGATGAGCCAATGGAGCTCGCTAGCCTCGTCCGCCACCGAAGCGTGTCTGCCGCAACCGTTGCTGGCGTCATACCGTGGTCTGACGAGCATCCGTTCCTACCTTCACGCATCAACTGGCTCATAGGTGGTGAGCCCACGAACCTCGCGCCATGCACCGAGCATCGCCTAGCCGCGCTTGTCCAAGCCGAGGGACGATCCCCCGACGCGGCGCGCCGCACGCGCATGGCCGCGTTGCTGCAATCGAACCCGCAGCTGTACGAACATTCCTCTTCCCTGCCGCATGTCACTGACGTGCTCGACGAGCTCGCCCTTGACCCCGATCCGGCGACCTGGCGAGCTGCCGCCTGGTGGCGAGAGCGCCTGGCCCAATACGACCATCGCACGCGCAACGCTCGACGGCAGGCCGCTTTCGACCGACAGCTCAATCACCTCACGGGTGCCCGTGACCAGCGGCCGTCACCGTTCCCGCAACTGGGCTGACCACACGTGACGTAGGGTGACGCTCGGTGTAGTGGAGATCGGCGAGGGAGAAGCTGATGAGCGACAGTTCACAAGGTCCGGGTTGGTGGCAGGCGTCTGACGGCCGCTGGTATCCCCCGCAGAGCCATCCCACTCAGCCAGCGGCCCCGCCTCCTCCCACCTATGGCGCGCCGCCACCTGTCGCATATGGCGCTCCCGTTGCCAAGAAGTCCGGCATGCCCGGCTGGGCCAAGGTCGTTCTCATCCTCGGGGGCATCCTGGTCGTGCTGGTCGGCGGATGTACGGTGGCGGTCGGGGTGTTCGCCAACAAGGTCTCCAACGACCTCACGAAAGGCTGCTCCTTCCTGTCCACCGCCGAGGCCAAAAGCGCCTTCGGAACCGATGTGCAGACACTGCAACTCGGGGGCATTACCAAGATCGCCAACGCCGCGCTCGACACCAGGGTCCTTGCGGACGCACCCAGCTGCATGGTAACCCCTGGCAAGGACAGCCAGATCGGTTTGAGCCGCGTCGCCAAGCTTGATTCCGGCGACGCCAAGGCCACGTTCGCCAGAGAACTGACGAACGCGAAAGGTGTGTCGAGCGATCAGGGCAATGGCATCACTGTCTCCACCGACGCGTACCTGAGTGAGGAACCAGTGAAGTTGGGCGATGAGGCGTTCTGCACGACATCAATCCTGACGGGTTCGTCGGGTGTGCTTGTGCGTAAAGGGAACAGCTTGGTGTATGTCTCCGTGGCGGCCACGGCGGCGCAGGCCGAAAACGTGTCGAACACGGGTCCCAGTGAGATCGAAATTGCCAATTGCACCGTGGCCCAAAAGGTGGCCAAGGCCGTTCTCAACATCTGACCTTCATCGAGCGGCGCCTGCTACGGTCGAGCACCGGATGTCCACACCCCTTCGATGTTTCGTGTGCGGCGTCGATGCAGCAGCGCTGAATGTCGAGCTGCACAGCGACAACGGTTACGACCTTGTTCGATGCGCGGCATGCCGCACGCTGTTCACCGATGCTCGAAACGCTCCTCCGCCGAACGAGCTCTACCCCGCCTTCAGCCAATCGGCCGACGGCGTCGCGGCGGCAAGCAACAAGGCGGCTGGAGGATTTCTTCGCAAGCGTGTCGCAGTGGCTCAGTCTGTCGCTCCCGCTGGCCGATCGTTGGATTTCGGCGCAGGCAATGGTGCCTTCGCACGCGCCATGCAAGCTGCCGGATTCGAGAGCGTTGGGCTGGAACCATTCAGCCTTGGCGCGCCGACGACCGCACCCGGCCTCACACTGTTGCGGGCACCCCTGGCCGATGCCGCGCCCTCGCTCGGACAGTTCGATGTCATCACGATGTGGCACGTGTTCGAGCACCTCGACAACCCGGTGGACGTGCTGCGTCAACTGGCCGGCCACCTCACGCCGACGGGCGCTTGTGTCATCAGCGTGCCGAACGAGGGCAGCTGGCAACGTCGGGTCTTTCGTCGTTCGTGGTTCCACCTGGACCCACCACGCCACCTCATGCACTTCGACGCTTTAACTCTCGCCGGTGTGCTGGCGCAGGCTCATCTCGAAGTCACGGCCAACCATCCGTTCCTCCCCGAGTACGGCACCAGCGGTTGGGTGCAAAGCGTGCTCAACCGGGTGCTCCCCCACCGCAACTTTCTCTACGAAGTCGTAAAGGATCGCGGCGCGTTGGCCAAGATGCCACGAGCATCGTTCATCGGGCATCTCGTCGTGTCGCTGGTGATCGGCGCGCCGATCTTCGTGCTGGCCTGGCCCGTTGAGTGGCTAGCGGCACGCTCAAACGCGGCCGCCGCGCTCACGGTTGTTGCTCGTCCGAGGCCAGTGGTGGCTCGTAACGATTGAGTTCCGGATAGGCCTTCGCCGTCACTGCGATCGCAAGGAGCACGGCCAGACCACCGGTCCAGGCGGCGAACTGAAGGCCACCTAGTGACGATGCGATACCGGACTCCAACTCGCCCACTCGTGGGCCGCCACGCACCACGGCGACGAAGATGGCGTTGAGGCGACCGCGGTATTCATCGGGCGTGGTCACCTGCACGATGGTGGATCGGAAGATCGCCGACACTGCATCGGCGGCTCCGGCCAACGCTAAGCAAACCAGCGCAAGTGGGAGCGACTTCGTGAGGCCGAACCCGGCAATGGCCACGCCCCACACAACGATGGACCAGATGACCGCACGGCCTTGCCGACGCACACGACGAGTCCAGCCATTCAGCGAGGCGGCCAGGAGTGCACCCACACCAGGTGCAGCCTGCAGGTAGCCGTACACCTTCGGGCCACCCTTGAACACGTTGCGAGCCATGGCCGGGAAGAGGGCGTCGGGCATGCCGAACACCATGGCGCCAACGTCGGCAACAAAGGTCGACTGCAACAACCGATCCTTCTTCAGGTAGCGCAACCCATCACCAATGGCACCGAACCCGAGCTTCACCGAACCCGATCGGGGCTGCGGATCGGCGCGACCGATCATGGTGAACAACACGATGTAGCTGGCCGCATCCAACCAGAACGCGGTGGAGATCGAGCGCTGAACTACGAAGCCGGCGACGATGGGCCCGACCACGGCCGCCAGGTTGTAGAGCACTGCGTTTAGCGCGATAGCCGATGGCAGGAGCTCATCGCCGACCAAGCCGGGAACGAACGACGAACGAGTCGGCCAATCAATGCCGATAGCAAATGACGACAGTGCTCCGAGCACAAAAAGTAACCAGAGTTTTGGATGATCCGACCTGGCGTTGAGGGCGAGCGCCACGCTGGTGATGGCCAGCACGATTTGGGTGATGAGCAGAATGCGACGACGATCGAACACGTCGGCCAACTGGCCGAAACCAATGGCTGCGACGAGTAGCGGCACCAGTTGTGCCATGGCCAGGAAGCCAACGACGAGTGTCTTGTTCGTGATGTCGTAGGCCTGGTAGCGCAAGGCCACGATGGCCATCTGGCTGCCGTGCAGCGAAATGATCTGGCCGAGAAAGAAGCGTCGGAAGCTGGGAGATTGCCGCAGCGGTGTGATGTCGGGCAGCAGCGATCGCATGAGCGCCCGACGTTACCGGTGCTCAACTCTCGTAGTCGTACTCTTTCAGGCCCGGTTGCTGGTGGTGATAGTCGGCGATCTCGGCGGTCCACCAGGAAACGGTCGTACGCAGGCCGCTCGGCTGATCAACCGAACCAGCCGCGATGGAAAGCCACTCAGGCCGTTCGTCGGTCTTCCAGAACAAAGACGACCCGCAGCGCTGACAGAACCCGTAGTAGACGCTCTCCACCGGGCTGTACCACGCAAGCGTCTCATCGCTGCCGAACGTCACCGCGTCTATCGGCGCTCCCGATGCCGGCAGGTAGTGACCCGTGAACTGGCGGCAGCGCACGCAGTGACAGTTCCAGACATCGCGCAATGCTCCACGCACCTCGTACGTAACCCCGCCACACATGCACTGTCCTGTTGCCATGATCGGAACGTAGCACCGCGTCGCTCAAGCTGGCTCGTGGCCGTACACTCCGTAGATGGGTACCGTGATTCGTCGACTGGTTGGGGTGTACGACGCCGACCACACGCTGACCGGCGAGTTGGCCTATTGGGTGGGTGCTCGACTTGGGCGACGGCATTGCTCGCTGTGCGACATTACCCACGGGTTGTTTACTGAGAAGGCCGAGTGGAAGACGTGCAAGGTAGGCCTGCCTGTTTCGTTCGAGACCTTTCACCGAGACGATCAGCCAGCATCGGTGCGAGCGGCTACGGGCGGGCGAACTCCCATTGTCGTGGCGGTTACCGATGACGGCATCGTGCAACTGCTGGAAGCCACTGACCTTGAACACTGCCAAGGCAGTCCGCAGGGCTTGATCGAGGCCGTCGAAAAAGCCGCGGCACGTCTCGGACTGAGCTGGTCACCTTCGGACAAGATCGCCGATCGGTAGCGGCCCGCCGAATCGATCTCATATAGATCTATCGGCCGTGTTTCGCGATCAGCATCGCTCGATCCGCAGAGCGAAGCAGCACATCGGCGTCGGACGCACCACTTCCGAACCCGACACTCGCAGAGATCTGAATGACCTCATCGCCCCAACCAATGGGGGCGTTGATCGCGAGTGCAATCCGATCACTAATCACATTGATCGGTGGAGCCGGAGCACGAACAACAGGACAAATTCGTCGCCACCAATTCGAGCGGCGATGTCGGTAGCACGTAGGGATGCAGCCAGTCGCTCAGCGACGATTCTCAGCACGTGGTCACCGGCTGCGTGTCCCAGCCGGTCGTTGATTTCTTTAAAGCCGTCGAGATCAAGATATGCCAGCACGACGTCGTCGTAGCGGCTGAGACGCTCATCGAGTTCGTGCTCCAGCGCTCGCCTGTTTGCGATGCCAGTGAGCACATCGTTATGGGCGGCCCGTTCCAGCTCCAATGTGGCGCGATGACGACCGATAGCCACGGCCGCCTGTCGAGCCACCCGATTGGCTGACTGGACATCAAAGGGGTGAAGGGACTCTAACGAAGACCAAAATCGCGCGCAGCCAACCGATTCCACGTGAGTCGATTCGAAGAGCTCAACGTCCCACGCGTCCACATAGGTAGAGAGAGGCTCCGGGCCGTACGGTTCGGGTGCATTTGCAGTAGCGGTGAGCACAACGCCGTTGTGGTCGACAATGACGGCCGCCGGTTGCGAAGGAACACCCGGCGTGAACTGATCCAAAATGAGCGACAATACGTCACTGATGTCGCCACCGACTCGAGTCAATTCGACTGCATTGTCGAGGTAACGCAGCTGGGACGGAAGCGCTACGTCTACCAGCAACATGCCAACCTCGGGGTCGCCCAGGAGGTTAGTCAGCGTGCACTCAAGGATCGTGTACTCACCATCTGGCGTTCGTAGCCGAACTTCTTGAATCATTCGGCGACGCACGCTGGCTCGCCATGACGGGTTGAGGGTCGTCTCGGTCGACAAGATGTTCAGCACGACTTCAACGTCGTCGGGGTGGAGCAGTTCGTACGCTGGCATCCCTTCCAGATCGCAACATTCCCACCCAATAACGAGGGCAATGTTCGAGGACGTCCAACGAATGGCCAGATCAGGCCCAATCAGAAAAGACGCGCGCTGCCAGGTACGCGCAAATGCTCGTTGCGCCAATTCATCGAAATCCGTCACATCAAGCTCCCGCACAACAGTTCTATCGGCCGCCTACTACAAAATCTGAGC
>JAYTKG010000166.1:0-8174 GCA_043730435.1 Acidimicrobiia bacterium
CGAGGACACCGGCAAAAACTCGGTGAGGCCCTGGGTAAGACCAAGGACAATCGCGTGAAGGGGGGACATGCACAATCCGATCGGGCTGGGTGAACGGCATATCTTGACAGGTGGCGGCACGATTTTCGCCACAACCTGACGAAGATGAGTACAGATACCCACAACCCGCAGTCCCGATCATGAACGTGGCCGCATAGCCTGTCGCCGTGCCGCGTCGATTGTTCGTTTCAGGAGGTTGGGGGTTTTTGGGCAGGGGTATCGTGCGCGCCGCGAACGAGGCCGGCTGGATGGTTTTCGAGCCCCGTCACAGTGAGCTCGACGTTCGAGACGAAAACGCGGTTCGCAACGCATTGGCGTTCGCTCGGCCCGACGTGATCGTCCACACCGCGTACCGCAAAGACGGCCCGGACGCCTGGTCCACCAACGTAGACGGGTCAGCCGCCGTTGCCCGCGCTGCGGTGGCGGGTGGCAGTCGGCTTATTCATGTGTCTTCGGATCTGGTGTTTTCGGGCCGCAGCACACCGTATGAGGAAGCCGCCGAGCCCACTCCTTTGCAGGCCTATGGCCGTTCAAAAGTTGCCGCCGAACGCGCCGTCACACTGATCGATCCGAAGGCCGCCATCGTGCGCACCAGTGTTCTGTACGACCTTGAGTTGATGAACGAACTGTCACGAACAATTCTCGGGGCCGCAACAGGCAAGATCCAGTACGACTTCTTTGACGACGAGGTGCGCTGCTTCACACCGATGATCGATTTGGCCTCGGCCATCATGGATCTCTGCTATCACGATTACGCCGGCCCGCTCCACGTGGCCGGACCCGAACCAATGACCCGCTACGACTTCGCGGTTCGTTACGCCCACCAGCACGGCAAGCGCAAGCACCAGCTCTCTCGTTCGTCGCAGAGTGACTCGCACAAGGACCGCCCCGGCACGCTCGTGCTCGATTCATCACGCGCCGCCGGCCTGCTTACCACCCGCGTCCGTCCGGTCAGCGAACTCATCCGCCCACCGCGCGACTAATCATCGGCCTATCACGCCCCGAAGGTTGGCCGTTCTGTAGGCGCGCGCGGTTGTTCTACAACCTCACGCGCCTACAGAACTCACATCGAAGTCATACCTAGCTGCCTGAGACGCTGACGCCTTCGATCACAAGGCTGAGGCCCGCAGCGCGGCTGGGGAGCCATTCGAGGTCGGCGCCAATCTCGACCATGTCGAGCAGCATGCGTTGCAGGGTAGAAGCAATGGTGAACTCGCGGATCGGTGCGCCAAGTTCGCCATTCACAATGTTGAGTCCGGACGCTCCGGTGGAGAAGTCACCCGACACCGAGTTCACGCCCGAGTGCAGGCCCTGCACGTTCTGGATGAGCACACCGTCGGAAATCCCGGCGACGAGTTCGGCCTGACTTTTGGTACCTGGCGTGACGGACAGCGCGATGCAACCGCAGCCGGGCGTGCCCTTGTAGCCACCACGGGTTGCGTTTCCGGTGGAGGCCGTACCGTTGCGACGACCGCTGTAACTCGACTGCACGAACGTGCGCAGCGTGCCGTTGTCGATAAGCAGGTTGCGGCGAGTGGCCAAGCCTTCGCCGTCGACTTCGCTGGCCGTATAGGCCAGCGGATTGGTGGGGTCATCCACCAGGGTGAAGAACGACGGGGCGACCGTTTCGCCAAGACGGTTGGCGAACAGTGAGCGGCCCTTCAACACTGATTCACCGTTGAGCGTCGAGCCGATGATCGAAAGGAAGCTAGCGGTCACCATGGGGTCAAGAATGATAGTGGTGCGACGGCTGGCCGGCTTGGTGGCACCCAGCAGACGGGTGGCCCGATCAACGCCGTCTTTGGCGGCCTTGGCCGGATCAAGCTTGGAGGGATCACGAGCCACCGAATAGCCGTATCCGGACTGCGTCTCGTCACCATCGTCAGCGAGGGTGCCAACACTGAGGTAGCACCCCGAATCGCGTCCGTAGAGTGCAATACCAGTGGACGTCGCGACCGCTTCCTCGGAGAAGGAATCGGCGTATTCGGATGCTTCAACGCGAATGCGAGGGTCACCAGCCAGTGTGAGCTTTTCGAGCTCCATGGCAAGGCGGACCTTTTCATCGGTGGGCAGCGCGGCGAGCGCTTCGTTCCACAAGTCCTGCTTGACGACGGCGACTCCGTCGGGCGAGGCCACTCCGGCCCATTCATCAGGGGTTCCGAACTGAACGTTGTCACGCGCTTCGGCCAGTGCTTCGGCGATGGATTTTGGATCGAGGTTGCCTACGTACGCGAAACCGGTGCGGCCTTCTTTGATGACCCGAATGCCGCAGCCTGATGACTGGGCCGACTGCAGCTGTTCGATATCACCTTCGTAGATGCGGATCTCGGTATCTCGTGAGCGACCAACGTAGGCATCAATCTGCTCGCCGGGTTTGGCCTGATCGGCAACACCGCGGGCCAGCAGCAACAACTCTTGTTCGGTGCTCATACTTAGCCGGCCGTCCCGCCGACCGTCATGGCCTTGACTCGTAGCGTTGGTTGGCCATCACCGACGGGAACACCCTGGCCGTCTTTCCCGCACGTGCCGGGGGAACCCATGGCGAAGTCGTTCCCGAGCAGATCGATGTCACTGAGCACCTGCGGCCCGTTACCGATGAGATTGCCCTCCCGGATCGGCTCAGTGATCTCACCGTTCTCGATCAGATAGGCCTCGGTCATACCGAACACGAAATCGCCCGTGGCGGTGTCGACCGAACCACCGCCGAGGTGCGCAACGTAAATGCCGCTCGGCGTGTCACGGATGATGTCGGCCGGGTCCTCGGCCCCGTTCAGCACGAACGTGTTGGTCATGCGCACCATGGGTAAGCACTGGTAGTTCTCACGGCGACCATTCCCCGACTGGGCGTGACCCTGCTTGCGACCACGGAGGTAGTCCCACATGTAGTCGGTGAGGATGCCGTCCTGGATGAGCACGTTGCGCTGGGCGGCATGACCCTCATCATCAATGGAGATGGCGCCCCATTCACCGGTCATGGTGCCGTCGTCAACGAGCGTGACCAGAGGCGAGGCCACGAGTTGACCGACGCGGTTGGCATACACCGACGCGCCCTTTCCGACGAGGTCGGCTTCGAGGCCGTGACCGCACGCCTCATGGAACAGCACGCCGCCGCTGCCAGCCTTGATGACGACAGGCACGCTGCCCGACGGTGCGGGACGGGCGTTGAGCTTGGTGATGGCGACGTGCGCAGCCTCACGGGCAAGATCCTGCACGTCGTAGCGGGCGAACAATTCGAAGCCGTAGGTGTGGCCGAGCGACCGGTAGCCGGTCTGCATGCCCGCGTCTCCGGTGGCAACGACGTTGATACGGAACATGGTGCGGACCTGATCGTCTTCTACCAACAGGCCATCGGAGTTGGCAACCAGGATGCGTTTGCGGCTGTCGCCGTAACCGGCCGACACCTGCACGATGGACGAACCTGCACTGCGAGCAGCGTCATCGGCCTGCTGCAAGAGGGCGACCTTGGTGGCCTTCGCTACTGACTCGGGGTAGACCTCGACGATATTGATGGGGCGCACCGCGCGGCGGTTGAGGGCAACGATGTTGGCGCCCCCACCACCCTTGCGAGCGGCCGCGGCCGCAGCCTCGGCAGCCGCAATCAGGCCAGCCTCAGACAGGTCGGCGGTATGGGCGTAACCAGTTGTTTCACCGGCGACGACGCGGATGCCTGCGCCAATATCACGACCCGAGGTGACCTGCTCAACCTTGCCGTCATCGAGATAGGCCGATGACGACCGCTTGTCCTCGGCGTAGACCTCGGCAAACTCGGCACCGGTACGCAGTGCGGCGCCGAGCGCCCGTGACAGCACATCCTGGTCGATCATTCGAAGCCTCCTTAAGCCGTGACCTGCCAGCCTACCGACCTGCCACGAAAACGGGGAAGGCCGACCAGAACTGCGTAAATCGTGACGAACTCAGTCGGTCCCGGTGGCCAGCAGGGTAAGAGCCTTGGCTCGTTGCCGTTCACCGCGAGGAGGCCGGAGCAAGATGACTCGCAGCGTTGCCGGATGGCGCACCACCACAATGCCGACCGGATTACCGGCAACCGACACCTCAGTGGGTTCTGCCAGGAGGTCGACGCCCTGTCGCCAGCAGCCGAGCGCGTTCACCATGAGATAGCGGCGATCGACGAGCGGATCGGTGAGCCAACCCGCCGCTCGCACCCGGCCACGACCAGGCCCATGCACCACGCCCCGCCAGCGAAGCGTCACCCACGTCTGGCCTTTCAGATACTTCCGGCAGCGAGCCGCCGCCTGCAGATCAAACAGGCCCATGCCCATCACCAGAAATGACGAGACGAGCAGACCGGCCACCGGCATCGACGTCACCCGTTGTCGCGGGGTAGCGCCCACAATGATGGTGCGCACCTTGCTGACACGATCGACTGAAAGTTTTACTGGCTTGCCGACATCAAATGTCTCCGTGGTTTTGTCGGGAAGCGACACCATGACCGTGGCCACCTTCTTGTCATGGGTGTACTCCACGATTACCCAGCGTTGACCCGGCTTGGCGTCGGCAGGCGACGTCTCTTTAACGGTCGCGTCGACCTCCTGGCCGTTGCGATTCACCGTGTTCTTGGTCTCGTTGAAGAACCGGGCCGCCACGATGAACCCACCGAACAACGCCATGCCCATGGCAAGCACAACGGCGCCGCGGCGAGCCCATTTCCGCAACGCCTCGTCAACAAGACGGGCCGCTTCGAGCGTGGCTGATTGGGTGCGCATCCGAGTTTCGGTCGCAGCGGTTCTCGGTTGTGACTGCGTGCTCACCCAATGCCCTTTCCTGGTTCTTCCCACCAAAGCGTAACCTGTTCGTAGTGAACAGTCTGCGGCGAGCCCCCGATCCCGCCACAAGGCCCGCAAAGCTGAACTGGAAGAAGGAAGTCCTGATCGTCGGGTTCTTCTATGCCATCTATTCGGTAGTGCGGAATCGCTTTGGGTCTGCGCTGCTCGAATCGGGCGGATCACCTGAGCAACCGTTCAATCACGCCATCCAAGTCATCAAGGTCGAAAGATTTGTCGGGCTCTTCCACGAGCACCCGATCCAGGAGTTCTTCCTGCCGTATCCGGGGCTCATGAAGTTCTTCAACGTGTTCTACGGCACCGCGCACTTCCTCGTCACGATCGTCACCTTCATCAGCTTGTTTGTCGTGAGCAGATCCCGCTTTGTTCGTTGGCGAAACGCGCTGGCGTTCACCACCGCGCTGGCACTGGTGGGGTTTTCGCTCTACCCACTCATGCCTCCTCGACTCATGAGCGACACCGGCGCGTACGGTGGTTCTCGGCTTGCGGCCATTACCGATCCCCCAGGAACAACCGACTTTCATGACACCCTCAAGGAGTACGGCGGTCTCTGGAGTTTTGACTCCGGAGCCATGACCAGGGTGTCCAATCAGTACGCGGCGATGCCAAGCCTTCATTGCGCGTGGGCTACGTGGTGCGCTCTTGCGCTGTGGCCAATCTTTCGACGTCGCTGGGCGCGCACGTTGCTCGTGATCTATCCGTTCGTGACAGTGCTGTGCATCATTGTGACCGGCAACCACTTCTGGCTCGACGCCATTGGTGGACTGCTCACGCTGGCCGTGGGTTGGCAGTTTGGCAACTGGTTTGAGGACATCAACCAACAGCGACTCCGGCGCTGCGTGACCCAAGCCGACCCCGTTCGCGAAACGGTCGCGTCAGTCGACTGAGTACCCCACCACATCCACCACAAGGTGGGTGTTGCCCGACCGGTTGAAGAACGCCACCTTGCCGGTGCTGCCGACCTTGGCGAGCACCAGGTTGGCCACGGTCTGACCCTTGGTGAAGTTGAGGCTGGACGAATTCGGCCGATCCGCACCTGCCGGGAACACGGTCACGAAGCCCGGCGAAGACGGCGCTACTGCAGTCACATTCAACATGACCGATCGCACCCCCGTTGCCGGGACCGGCCCGACGCCCGCTACCAGTAACTCGTGCACTCCGTTTTCCCCAACGGAGCCCGTGCCGCGCGTATCGAGGAGCCGGGACGGGGTTATCGAGATGATGCCCGTGCCGGAGGTTGTCGCGTAGTACCCGACAATATCGATGATCAGGTGAGTATTTCCGGAGTCGTTGTAGACGCTGATCGAGCCATCGACGCTCACCTTCGAGACCACCATGTTGGGTACCGTCTGGTCGGGACCAAAGTTGAGGTTGGAGGTCACCGGCATCAGCTCGCCCGCCGGCCACACCGTCAGAAAGCCCGCCGCCGTGGGGGCCACAGCCGTGACGTTCAACGCAACGGCATCGATACCGGTCGACGGAATGCCGCCGACGGCAGCCAGCTTGATCGTCACCACTTCGCGCGGGTGCAGCACACCGGGTGCCATCGAACGGGTGTCAAGGGCGCGGGACGGCGTGAGCGGTACTAATCGGCTGCCCGGCTTGTTCACAAAGTAGCCGCAGACGTCGGCGATGAGATGGGTGTTGCCTGCCGAGTTCTTCATCGAAACCTTGCCACCTGCGCCGAGCTTGGCCAGCACCAGGTTGGGGACAGTCTGACCCGTCTCGAAGTTCAGATTCGACGCGTTGGGGAACGGCGCGTCCTTCGGCCACACCGTAAGGAATCCAGACTCGGTCGGACCGGTTGCGGTGACGTTCATCAGTACCGCTGTTACATCGGTGGGGGGCACGTGACCGATGCCGGCGACGGCGAGATCAAGCACACCGTTGGGGCCGACCGGACGAGCCGGTGCTCCGATACCGCTTCGCGTGTCAAGGATGCGCTCGGGCACGATGGCGCGGAATGAGGAACCCTTCGCAACGATGACCGGACTGGACACGGGGTCAGGTGAGCCGCCGATGTCACCGGGAGCGGCCGAGAACAGATTAAGGCCGCTGTAAGTCGCTCCGAGCAGCTGACGGCTATCGGCACCGAGCCACTTGTCTGCAAGTTGCTGGTACACCTGACGGAAGTCGACCGACGCCCGTAGTTGGTTGTTGTCCAGCAGATCACCAGCCTTGAGTGACGGGTATTGGCCGTGCATGCCACCGTTGACCCGAGGTCCCATGACAAACAGCGAAGACGCCGAACCGTGATCACTCCCGTTCGACTTGTTGCCGAGCAACCGTCGACCGAACTCGGAGAAAGTCATGGCCGTCGTTCGGTTCTGGAATAACGGCGACAGCATCGACCAGAACAGTTGTAAACCGTCGTTCAGTGTCTTCATGTTGTCGGCGTGATGCAGCAGCTCAGTGGCGTGGTTGTCGAAGCTCCCTATCTCGATGTTAATGACGCGCACACCAACGTTGGCGTTGATCAGGCCGGCCGCCACTGCAAACTGGCGCAGGTCACTGTTGTCCGTCACGCCCACATAGGCGGGTGCCACCAGAGAGGCCACCGAGAGCTGATCGCTGAGCGCGTTCGCCACTTGGCTCGCCCACGTACCTGGCACGGAACGAGTTGCCATCGAACGAATGGTTCGGTAGCCCTCTTGACGCCAGTCGTCGGATTCTCCGCCGTACCCGCCGTCAGACGGCGACAGGGCAACGGCGCTGTGATTCACACCGATCAGGTGCAACGGAATGCCGCCCCACCCGATGTTCACAGCGCTCAACAGATCGGTGGAGGAGGCACCGTCAAGCCACCGGCCGATCCAACCCGTGGGAGACAGCGACGAGCCATTGTTCGAGCCATCCATCCAGCGGGCGAGCATTTCGAAGTGGCTGAAGTTCGGGTCGGACACACCGACGCCCTGCACGATGGCTAGTTGCTTTTGGTTGAACTGTTGCTGCAGGAACCCGAGGTTCGGGTGCAGACCAATGCCCGGAACTCCGTCAAGTCGAAGGGCAGGGTTCACCGCGTTTGCATTGTCGGGAGATTCGATGGCGATGTCGGGACGGTTGAGGTAATACTCGCGCTGACCGAACGGCACCACCGTGTTCAACCCATCATTGCCACCGCCGAGATAGATCATGAGCAAGATGCCGTCGTGCGGGCCGACCGGTGCGAGCGCGGATGCCATCCCGCTTGGCAGGATAGAAGCGGCCGCAGCCGCGCCAACGCCACCGGCAATGGCCTGCAGGAAGCGGCGGCGAGACAGGTTCAGGTCGCTGTTCGGGCGGCTGAGGTGGCGCAGCGCGTCGTGGGAGCTGATGTCGGAATGGAGCACGGTG
>JAYTKG010000167.1:0-2228 GCA_043730435.1 Acidimicrobiia bacterium
CGCTGTCGGCTACCTGTGGCCGTTGGTGGGGTCCAAGCCTGCCCGAGTCCGTGTCGTCCAGGGTTCGGACCTCGAGGTTCCAAAGTCACGTGGTGGCGCATGGGCTTCAAACATCAACCGGATGAGAGCCTGGGACACGTTCTCTCCGCCGACTGACACGGCCAACCACCCGACGCCGATCGACGCAGTTCTGGGCGGGCTGCGAGGCTCAGTCCCGGGTGACCCCACGATGCAATCGCTCGAAGATAGGTGAGCACGGCTTCGTCCCCCACCGAAGCGCTGTATGACGAGTGCCGAACGACGCTGGCAGTTCTGGCGCTACGGATGCGGGGAGCAATCGCCAGCGTCAGGGCAACTCGTCCATCATTCGGATTTGAGGTTTCCGTCACGCTTCGAAAGCAGCCAGAGAACGAATGCGCAAGACATTGCAAGGACGATCGCTCCTAGTCCGAATCTGCCAATGACGTCGACCCATCGCGGCACCGCTTTTTCCTCGCCCGGGCCCGGATCTCCGTAGACGAAGGGGAATGTGGCGACGATCATGAGAACGCCGATTCCACCAACACCCGCGATCGATCGGATGTTTCGAGTCCAGTCCGCCGGCGCCCGCACGCGAGCAGAATGCCCTTGACATGGGTCGGGTTGGCAAGTGCTAGGTGAGAGCACTCACGGCGTTCCTGAGAGCCGCTTCGATCGACCACATGGCCGCCTGTTCACATTCGGCCCAGCAGTTGCTGAACTCGTTGTTGCAGGCGGCGCTTTGTGCCGCCCAGCGGGTAGTGACTCTTCGCCATGGCTCCGCCAACGTACTTCGCGTACGAGAGATGCGCGAGAAGACTCCCCATAACTGATATCGCGCACTCCCTGGGGCGCGTGCGATTGTGAATTGAGAGCCGGTCCTTCGGCTGCTCGGTCTTGAGCAACGGAAGCCCGCTATCGCAAGTGATCGGCGTTCGTGATTCTGTGCGCGTCTTCGCCCTTGCGTAGGGGAACCTGGGCATTCGGCGCTATCTCGTTGCGAGCCGGCCCCGGGTCGCAATGCAACGGAAGACGCGTCCGAGAGCCCAGCCGACGACGAAGTTGGCCACGCCGAGCCCAACCCCACCGAAGAAGGTGACCAGGCTGCGGTCCAGCACGCCAACGATGAGCCCCGAGGCCAACGCGAACACGACGCCGACCAGGATGGACACCTTGAGGCGGGCGACTGCACCCGCTGCAAGTCCTGCTAGAAGAAGCGGTGGCATCATTCCTAGCGCCCTTTCGATCCTGCGGGTATCGCCACGGTCTGCAACCGAGTGCAACTGAGCGACATTCCGAGAACGAAAGATCTGTCGTTTGGTCGTCCTCATCGCAGCCACGTCAGGCGGTGGTTCGTCATCGCCTGACGGCGTTCTTTGACCGTCCGCACTCCCAGGGAGTCTTCTTCACGGCTAGGTGTTCGTGTTGTAGACGACCAATGTGCCGGCGGCCTTGTCGTGCAGGCCCTGGCGGAGCGGGTTCCAGAACGCGAGCGAATAGACGAACGCCCACAGAAGCACCCCGACACGGGGAATTGCACTGAGCGACAACGGCACCAGCGCGCGCATCCCGGCCTCGTACCAATCCGGGCGGCTACCGTCGACGGAGCGAACCACACGGGTGCCGAAAGCCAGCTTGCCGACCGTCCGGCCGAGCAGCGCGATCATCACCGTTTCGTAGACGAGGCCCACGCATGTGATCGCAATGCTGAAGAGCACCAACGCGCGGTTGGTCAGGTGCTGGCTCGGAGTGAACCCGAGGGCTACGACGGCAACGGCCACGGGAAGAGCGACGATGATCTGATCGATCACGAGGCCGCCGATGCGGCGAAGGATCGGGGCCAAGATCAGGCCGGCCGGAATTGCCGGTTGGGCGACCTCACCACCCGTCGGAAACATTATTCGGCGGCTTCCGCGAGTGCCTCTGCAAGGGCCGGATGAACGAGCAGGCTCTCGACGATGTCGGTGACCTTCAGGTTTGCAGTAACGGCGAGGGCGATCACGCTGATGAGCTCCGCGGCATGCCGGCCGACGATCGAGCCGCCGAGGACCACGCCAGTCGCAGGATCGCTGACGATCTTGACGAACCCGCGGAAGTCGTTGTTGATCAGAGCCTTCGGTGTTGCACTGAACGGCACCTTGGTCACCCGGATCTTGCGGCCGACTGCGAAGGCGTCGGCCTCGGCGAGACCGACGTCGGCGATCTCGGGC
>JAYTKG010000168.1:0-2026 GCA_043730435.1 Acidimicrobiia bacterium
CCCCCCGGTCAGGCACATCCGCCGCTAGTGGCCATCCGTTCAGATTGGCTATCGACGCGACCGGTCCAGCTTCGTAGGCTCTGCGGTCATGCTGTTCGCCGCTGCAGGGTCGAAGGTAGACGCCGTGATTGCAGTCGTTGCCATCCTTCTGGTCATGCGTGTTCTCAGTTTCTTGAACTACAAGGACCGAGCGGAGATCCCGACTCAAGAGAACACCATCAAGCGAATTGCCGAACATCAAGGGGCCGAGCGGTTCGCAACATGGAAGGTCACACGCGCCGTCCTGAACTTCGTCTTCGTCCTAGTGGGCCTCTACATCTTCATCCAGTTTGCGAAGAAGTAGGACCAGCTCACCTTGTGCGAGATTCGTTCTCAATATCCGCAGTCGTTTGTAAGCGGGAATGCGCCTCTTCGCACGGCTGTTGCTGGTGTCGCTGCTGGTGTCATGGGTTTACGGGATGGGGTAAGGCCAGGTCAGAGCCACTATTGGCGCAGTCTTGGCGAAATCCCACCTCCTCCGCTGTGTTTCTGGCGTCGTCGCTGGCTCCGAGGATTCTCGGGCAGTGGGCACCGCTATCCGATTCAACCGTCGGGTGGCTTGACCGAAGTAGCCTGCAGGTGTGACAGGGCTGGTGCGGTCGTGCCATTGGCAGCCCACGTTGGCGGTGACAGCGATTGCGACGTCACTTGCGTTATCGGTCGGCCGGGGAACGGGTGCGTTGTTGGTTGCGGCGGCGGTCGTCACCGGTCAGCTTTCGGTCGGGTGGAGCAACGACTACATCGACCGACACCGTGATGTTGATCGCGACGACAAACCCATTGCAACCGGTGACGTCAGCGCGGCGGCAGTCCGTCGAGCAGCACTGGTCGCGCTCATTGTGTGCGTGCCGTTGTCACTTGCGTCGGGTTGGCGAGCGGGCGCGATCCATTTGGTCGCAGTTGGGGCGGCGTGGATGTACAACCTTGGGCTGAAGGCCACCGTACTCAGTCCGGTTCCCTACCTCGTTGCGTTCGGACTGCTCCCGGCGTTCGTCACGCTCGGAACCGTCGGGCATCCGCTCCCGCCGACGTGGGCATTCGTAGGGGCTGCGCTGCTTGGCTGTGGCGCCCACTTCGTCAATACGTTGTCCGATCTGGACGACGATCTGCGGTTCGGCATCCGGGGGCTACCGCAACGCTTCGGCGCCTCGTCCTCGCTCCACATCGGCGCCCTCCTGCTCGACGCAGCAGCGCTCACGTTGGCTCTCGCTCCACCGGGGCCGCCGAGTCTGGCGGCTCTTGGTCTGCTCGTCCTCGTCATGTTCTTCGTGGTGGGCTTGATCGTGGCTGCGCGCCATGGTCGTCCAAAGGCTGCTTGGTACATGACGCTCGCGACCGCTCTCCTGGCAGTGACGCTGCTGTTGGCGAATGGCAGCGCGCTCGTCTGATCAACCGAGGCGATACCGTCCAGCCGTTACGCTCGACAAAATGACCGACGACGAGGCGATGGAGTTGGCGCTTGTCGAGGCAGAAGCGGCTACCCGACACGACGACGTCCCCGTCGGCGCGGTCGTCGTGCGCGACGGGCAGATCATCTCCCGCCGACATAACGAGCGTGAGCTCACCGGTGACCCCACCGCGCATGCCGAGGTGCTGGCCATCCGTGACGCCGCTGAGGTGATCGGTCATTGGCGGCTCCTTGACTGCACGTTGTACGTCACGCTCGAGCCCTGCTTCATGTGCGCGGGGGCGCTGGTCAACGCCCGGATCGGACGAGTGGTCTTCGGTGCAACCGACCCGAAAGCTGGCGCAGCTGGCTCGCTGACCAACGTCTTGGCCGACACAAGACTGAATCACAACCCCCCGGTTCACGGCGGCGTCATGAAGGAACAGTGCTCTCGGATCCTCAAAGCCTTCTTCGCCGCGAAACGCACCTGACCACCCACGCCCCGTCCTGCTAACTTAGTGAACGGACAGGTGCCAGAGCGGCCGAATGGGACGGTCTCGAACACCGTTGTACTGCAAGGTACCGTGGGTTCAAATCCCA
>JAYTKG010000169.1:0-7859 GCA_043730435.1 Acidimicrobiia bacterium
CCGACAGTCCGTTGGCCTGAGAGTTTCCGGGGAGGTTGCTCCTTCGGCGTTCTCCTCACTGGCTGTAAGGCGAACTCTCCCGCCGGGTGTGAACGGCAATCTTTATGCTACCCGATAGGCGGGACTTTGGAGACGATGGCGGCGTGCGGCGGTGTTGTGTTCCCGATGTCGGGCGTCACTCGACGGTGCCGTACGCACCTTCATCGCCGTGGGCGGCGCCGACCTGAGCGACGGCGACGCGCAGGTCTTCGAGAAACTCCGGGATGAGGCCATGGTGGACTGCGTTCACGGTGCAGTGGAGCGAAGCAGGAGGGCCTTGGCGATCGAGATACCAACCGAGCTTCCACAATTCGTCGGCCACTGCGTAGATGTCAGTGCCGTCATGCGAGCCGAACGAAACGAGTGTGGTGTCCGGGTCCGCCCGCAGAATCAGCTCATGGATAGTGCGAATCCCATCGGCTAGTTCGAGCGTAGCGATCCGCGCCTTTCGGGTGAGGTCGAGATAGCCGTCCTCACCCAGGTGCTGCATGACGGCCCACGCCGCGGCCATCGCTCCTCCGGACTTGGTGCCCAAGATGCCGGAGGATCCGTAGAGGCCGCCCAGCCAGTTGTCGGTGACGAAGGTTTGGTAGGCCCGCAGCTTTTTCGATCGATGGAGGAGCACCGACGCGCCCTTCGCGGTGTAGCCGAACTTATGGAGATCGACCGATATGGAGGTCACTCCGGGCACGCGAAAGTCCCAAGGCGCAATCGGCTCGCCGAGGCGTTCGAGGAACGGGAGGGTGACGCCACCCATGCACGCGTCGACATGGCAGGGGATGCCTCGTTCCCCTGCGATGGTTGCAATCGCAACGACCGGGTCAATCACGCCCTGCGGGTACTGAGGCGCGGAAGCGACGAGTAGCACGGTTTGATCCGTGATCGCAGCCAGCATGGCGTCGACATCGGCTCGCCAATCGGTGCCGACCGGAACACGAATACTGCGCACAGCAAAGTAGTCAGCCGCTTTTTCAAACGCAGCGTGGGCGCTGGTAGGTAGCACCATTTCAGGCTTCGTGATCCCTCGCTCTACTCGTGCCCGTTCGCGGGCGGCCCGGACGGCGAGCAGGATGCTTTCGGTTCCGCCGCTCGTCATGAATCCGGCTGCCTCGCTTCCACCGTTCAGCCATCCACTCACGGTGTCGACAACCTCCGACTGCAGCTTTCGCAAACTGGGGAACGCATCCGTGTTCAGCCCGTTCTCGGACAGGTAAGCGCCATAGGCACGCTCCTGCACCGCGGCCACCTCATCGCCAGCGAAGTACGTGAGGGTGAACGCACGTCCATCGCGCCACCGCACGTCGCGGACTTTGAACGTATCGAGATCGGCCAACACCTCATTGACCGAGCGGCCTGCAGCACCGAGCGACATGCGACGAGCCTACGAGAGCGCAAGCCAGGGCGCGACGCCTACAGTCGTGGGCGTGGAGCACTCGATTGTGGTCACGCCCAGTGGACAGCTTTTCAGCGCGTCGGTGAGTGGCGTTGACCTGACGGTGCCGCTGTCGACAGAAGTAGTGGACGTCATTCGGGCGGCCTGGCTCGTACATCACGTGCTGGTCTTCCCAGACCAGGCGATGTCGGATGACGACCTCGAACGATTTACGCAGTACTTCGGTCCGTTCGGAGAAGACCCGTTCATCGCCCCAATTCGGGGCCGCGAGCATGTCATCGCAGTGAAACGGCTGGCGGGGGAGACCGCACCGCTCTTCGCCGAAAACTGGCATAGCGATTGGAGTTTTCAGGCGAGGCCTCCCGCAGGAACCTGCCTGTTCGGCATCACCATTCCGGCGACAGGTGGGGACACTCTCTTCGCCAACCAACATGCCGCGCTCGACGCAATGCCCGATGAGTTACGGGTACGCCTTATAGACAAGTTGGCCATCCATAGCGCTCGAGGTGGTTACGCACCGGGTGGCATGTACGGCGCCGATGACAAAGGGCGCAGCATGGACATTCGCCCGTCCGAGGACGCACAGGCAACCCAGCTCCATCCAATCATCCGGGCCCATCCGGAGACAGGGCGCCTGGGTATCTTCGGATGCATTGGCTACATCATCGGGTTTGAAGGAATGCCTTATGACGAGAGCGCGGCGTTGCTCCTCGACCTTCACCGCTGGCAGACGAAAGACGAGTTCGTCTATCGCCACCGGTGGCGGCCGAACATGCTGGTGATGTGGGACAACCGGTCTCTGCTACACAGGGCCACAGGCGGCTACGAAGGCCAGGACCGGCTGTTGCATCGCACCACGATTGGTGCGGTTAGAAGCCGCGGTTGCGCTTGACCATGCCGCGGGCTGGGCCGCTGGGCTTGGCGGTGGTACCGGGACGACCAGCTCCGGCCGAGGTCGGGCGACCCGCTCCGGCGGGCGAGGAGGGGCGGCCATTGCGGGCAGCGAACGAGGGACGCTCCCTGCCTTCGGGACGCAAGTTCCCATCGAAGCGAGGCGTGCCGTGCGTGGCCGGGCGGGCGCCGCGCTCAAACTTCGGCTTGCCATAGGTCTTGGCCGCGGCGCGGGCGTCGGCATCGAAGCGAGACTTGTCGGAACCGACCGGTGTCGCGAACGTGAAGTTGGGGCCGCTCAGGTCGGGCTCGGTGATTGAGGCGACAATGCCGACCTTGCGAGCTAACGACATGGCCGCACGGGACGTTTGCGGCGTCACCAACGACACTACGACACCTGTCGCGCCAGCGCGGGCGGTGCGGCCCGAACGGTGAATGTAGTCCTTCGGATCCTCGGGAAGGTCCCAGTGGATCACAAGGCCGACGGCGTCGACGTGAATGCCGCGCGCGGCAACGTCAGTGGCAACAAGCGCGTGGACGCGTCCGTCCTTGAACGAGCGCAACGCCGCCTCGCGCTGCGCCTGAGTACGGGCGCCATGGATCGCCGCCGACTTCACTCCGGCCGCTTCAAGCTGATCGGAAAGACGGTCGGCGCCGTGGCGGGTGCGGGTGAAGATGATGGTGGGACCGTGCAGCTGCACGAGTTTGGCCGCAACGTTGACGCGTTCGTGCGGTTGCACGCGGTTGAAGTGGTGGACCATCTCGCCCTGCTCGATGTCGCCCGCAACATCGTGACGGATGGGGTTCTTTTGGTATCGGCGCACAAGCTGATCAACATCGCCGTCGAGCGTGGCCGAGTACAGAATGGTCTGACGGGTTGAAGGCGTCTGGTCGAGCAGTTCGCGCACCTGCGGCATGAAGCCCATGTCGGCCATGCGATCGGCTTCATCAATGACCGCAACCTCGACCTTGTCGAGTTTCACGGCACCCTGGCGGATGAGATCGGCGAGACGCCCGGGGCAGGCAACCAGAATGTCGATACCGCGGCGCATCGCCGATGTCTGCATGGCGAAGCCGGCGCCGCCGTACACCGCAAGCACCCAGCGGCCCTGTGCCTTGGCGATCGGCACGAGCGCGTTCTGAACCTGCGCGGCCAGCTCGCGAGTGGGCACCAAAATGAGCGCGGTCGGCTTGTAGGGCTCGGCCTTGGTGATGCGATGAACCAGCGGAATGGCGAACGCCAAGGTCTTGCCCGAGCCGGTAGGGGCACGACCCGAAATGTCATGACCGGCCAGCGAATCGGCAATGGCGGCCGTCTGAATGGGGGTTGGCTGGGTGATTCCGGCCTCTGCGAGGGCCTTGACCATGTGCGCGGGCACGCCAAGGTCGGAAAAAGCACTGGACATCTGGGTTGCTCCCGTGGGGATTTTCACGGAAGCAGCGAATCGGCTGCCTACGTGCACCTAAGCCCGAAGGCCGGCCCGAAGACGATAGCCGAAACGGTTCGAACGACCCACCTTTCTGCCCGGTGACATGCGGCACCGGCCGCTTGGATCACTTCTCCGCGGATCGATCGGCACTAGCCGGTCACGGTTGGTCCGGTGTAGACGACGTCGAACGCGGTAGCGGGAACCGACTTGAGCTGGTTGAGATCATCGTCATTCCAACGGGTGTCGGTGGCCCCGCTGATGTACCAGGGGCTGCCGTTGTCGGCCAGGATCATGCCGAACTTCTTGAGCGCGTTAAGGATGACCAACGAGTCTCCCGAGTAACCGTTGGTGTTGAAGTCAGCCCGCAGTCGCAGGCGAGCGCCCATAGGGGGTCGGGCCGGGTTGGTAGTACCTGCGAAATGGCTGGCCGGAAAGATGTAGCCCCGCTGCGTTACCGGAGCAGTGAACCGAAGCGCGTGAGTGATAGTGCCGCTTCTCACTTCCTCGTATCGAGCAAGTCCCGGCAGGATGGGCAGACCCGCCGCGTCGGCTGATGTCCACGTTTCCGGACGATACGAGCTGCTCTTCAGATCGAAGATCGCTCCGCCAGATGCGCTCCACGCACCGTTGACGTACGACGAGTTCCCGGTCTCGTAGAGCTTGCACGTGCCCTGCTGCACGACCAGCACGTGCGCGTCGGAGCCAGCCTCAATGGCGGCGTCGGGCGGCAGCGGGTATGGGCCTGGGTCGCTTTCGTCGGCGTAGTCGGTGAACGTGATGGGTACCAATGGCTGGTTCTCGGGTACGACGGTAAATGGGATGCCGTAGTCGGGATTGGACCCGAAGTCAGGGTGCACGCGTTGCGATTGCCCGATGGCGGTCACCCACGTGTCCGACATGGGGTGGACAGCAAGCCCGGTGATGTCCTGATTCCATGGATCGGACGGCGGTCGAATCGCACATCCGCCGACGCTGGCTGCGCCGAGGGGTAGGGGAGCGGGGGAATCGCCCCCGATGTCGAAGGTGGTGATATCGACGATCAGGTGGGTCGGTTGGTCACTGACCAGACAGACTTTGCCTCCGGCCCCGATTTTTACGATCGACAGGTTGGCGACGGTCTGGCTGGCTGTGAAGTTCACGTTTGACGTGTTCGGTTTCGGGGTGCCACAGGGATAGGCCGTGAGGAACCCGGCTGAGAGCGGATCGGCGATGGTGAGGTTCAGTGCAGCGGTTGCCGCGCCGGCCGGAACGCTCGCCCGACCGCCGACAGGAAGGTCAACTACGACGTTGGCGCGGAGTTTCAGCGTGTTGCTATACCGGCCGTCGATGGTGCCTGCGGGTCGGCTGTCGAGGAGCCGCGCCGGGCTCAACGAACCGAGGGTGGTGCCCGGGGGAGCGAATGCGGTGACGTCCACGATGAGATGGGTCGACTGGTCGCTGACCACGCAGACGTTGCCGTCAGTACCCAACTTCGACAGCGTCAGGTTGGGCACGGTCTGCCCAGCTCCGAAGTTCACCGTTGAAGCATTCGGTCTCGGCTCGCCGCACGGATAGACCGTCACGAAGCCAGCGGCCGCCGGATCGGTAACGGTGATGTTGAGTGCCGCAACGGCCGCGTCGGAAGGGACGCCTGCTCGGCCGCCGACGTGAACTTGAGTCGTTGCGTTTGCAACCAATTTGCCAACATTGGTTTGCTGGCCGTCGACGGTGGCCCCGGGTCGACTCTCGAAGATCCGCGCCGGTTCGATGGGGGAGAAGGGGGCCGCTGGCGTACTGAAGGCGGTGACGTCGGCGATGAGGTGCGTTGGCTTGTCGCTCACGAAACAGACGCGGCCGTCGGCGCTGAGTTTCACGATGGACAAGTTCGCCACCGTTTGTCCCAGCGTGAAGTTCACATTCGACGTATTGGGCTTGGGCGAGCCGCACGGGTACGCCGTCAGAAAACCTGCCCCGGTCGGATCGACCACAGTAACGTTCAGCGCCGCGACGGTTGCGTCGGCCGGCACGCCACCGCGACCAGTCACGCTCACCGTCAACTCGGTGTCGGCCAGCAGCCGCCCAATGTTGGCGAATCGCCCATCAACCGTCGCTGCAGCACGCGTGTCCAACAATCTCGCCGGGTCGACGGCAGTGAGCGCCGGCTCGGTCGGTGCGGCCGCCGTCGGCGCTGCCTCTGACAGCCCGAGAAGCAACAGCGTCAGCGCGCCACCAAGCCGTAACCATCGTCTCGCCACCCTCCGAGGCTACCGCTGACCGAGAATTGCGGGGCTGGCGGCAGAACGAGGTCGCTCCAATATCAATCAATTCAGTCATACCGATCATCCGTTGGGCTAGGATGTTCAGTATGACGATGCTCTCAACCGATGAACTGGCCCAGCTTGCCGGCGTCTCGGCAGCCACAGTTCGTCGCTACGCGCGCTCAGGCGACTTGCCGGCCGTCAGCTCGCCGGGAGGCCATCGGAAGTTCGATCAGCGAGAGGCACTTGCTGCGCTCGAGGCGCTTCGGGAACGCATTCGTCAGGCACCCGCCGACAAAGACGTGCTCTTCCCCGGCGTTGACCCGCCAGCAACGCCACGCGGACCGGTCATCACCGTTGTCCCCTCGATTCGAAGGGTGAGCCCAACTAGTAGTATCAAAGTTATGGCCAGAGAGAAGGCTACGATTACGTTGGATCGAGCCCGCGTGGCGGAGGTGCAGCGGCTGACGGGTGCGGCTACTACCTCGGCTGCTGTAGATCTTGCGCTGCGTGCACTTATTAGGGCCGAGCGGATCCGCCACGACGTTGCTGCGTATCAGCTCATGCCGATCACCGATGAGGAGCTGGAACTGACAAATCTTCGTCCTGACTGGTCGGATCTTGCGGACGACACCGATTGGGACGCCATGTTTCCAGAGGAGACATGATGGCGAAAGCCAAGGACCTCGCATCACCCAGAAGGGGAGAGGTCTGGCTTGCTGAGCTCGACAAACGTCGTCCAGTTGTCGTGCTCACCCGAGACCCTCTCGCGCGTCTGCTCAACGCCGTCGTGATTGCGCCGATCACCTCGACCGTGCGAGGTATCTCTACTGAAGTGAGTGTCGGCAGCGAAGTTGGGATCACGAAGCGCTCAGTCATCAACCTGGACAACATGCAGCGGCTCGACCGTGCCGCGCTGGTCCGCCGCGTTGGTGCCCTTCCCCCGACGATGTTCGATGAGGTCTGCGAAGCAGCGGCCAACGTCTTCGGCTGCGAGCGATAGGTCGCTCTATGCGAGCGATAGGTCGCTCTATCAACCGGGTTAAGGGGTCGGAGTGAGCAGGCAGGAAAGCATTTGACTTTACATAACAAGTATTATGGGCGTTGTGGCCAAGTGCCGCGGAGCGGGCTCGCGGAGTCGATGAGCCAGCCGACGGCGTCTTTGTAGGCAGTGAACGTCTTGGACGCCGTGAGGTCTCTTTGTACGTCCTGCACCGCACACTGCAGCACGAACAGCTTGTCCCGCAGGTCCTCAAGCTCGGCCCGCGTGATGATCAGCTCAGCCTCATCCAGCCCGTGCGCCCTCGCCCGCTCACGTGCCTCAAAGTCACGTTGACGGCAGCTTCGCTTGCAGAACTGACGTGGTCGGCCCGTCTTGCCGATTGGGGGCAACAATCCCCCGCACCAACGACACATCGCTACTTTCGTCACAGTGACGAATCTATCGGTTTTGGCTGACTCGTCAGGCGAGTTGTTCGATGTAGGTGTGGTCGGCGACGGTGACGGCGTCACAGAATCACGCAGTGGAGGAGCCGAACGGCCCGACCCACTTGCCAGCCGCTGGCGCCACGAGCCGTGTCTTAGTGTGTGATAATGGAGCTTATCACACACTAGAGTGGGGCGTTTGGCCGCTGGTTGGGAGAGTGGTTGCTTGCTTAGGGTCTGGTGGCCAGTACTGCGAGGGTTCGTGAGTTGTCGGTGAACCACGTGGCGACGTCGTGGTTGATCCAGTCGAGGAGTTCGCTCATGCTGGCGTAATCGCGGGCGATGTCACGCTGGTGGATTGGTTCGTGGTGGGCAACTCGGTTACGGACGAAATGGGCTCGCTGGACACGGTCTTCGACGTCGGCTCGATCACCAAGCAGTTCA
>JAYTKG010000170.1:0-2230 GCA_043730435.1 Acidimicrobiia bacterium
CCGTCGTCGACAACAACAACTCTGCCGTTGCCAACAGTGACAACAACGATTTTGGGGGCCGGTCATGAGCCTTGCCCCATGGGTCTGGGTTGCATCTGAACACATGCACCCGTTCGCTGCGCAAGCGCCCCGATAAACCTACGCACGCTTATCACTTAGTTTCGTTTTGGACCGTTTGGCGTGGATGTCAGATTTAGGAGGGCTTTGTCGTCTTCCCTTTGAGATCGCAAAGGTCGGTCAGAGAACGAGGGCTCAGATGACAAAAGCAATCACAGTGATCGGTGGGGTTGGACCGGGCCAGCGGCTGCTCACAGCACCGGAGCTGCCAAGTTGTGAATGATTGAGACATACACTGAGAGCCACCGCGGTTGGGTGGTGGCTGCCACTGCCGACCCGTATCAAAGACTTCGCCGGGACTCCTACAAGAAAGTTGCCTAAGTTGCCTGAAAGTTGCCTAGTTTGCGGCTAGTTTCAAGTTATGGACTTCGACCTAGCCAGCATGATCGAGCGACTTCGCACCGTTGGTGCTGATGTCACTGCAATCGAAGCGAAGTCGGCGGCTAGAGGGCTTTCACAATCGGTGATCCCGACGATGTGTGCGTTTGCGAACCTGCCTGGTGGCGGGTTGATCATCCTCGGGCTCGACGAATCGAATCGATTCTCAACCGTGACATTGTCGGCTGCCGCGACGCTTGCTGCCGGTCTTGCCAGCATGGCTCGCAGCGCGTTCGAACCACCGCTGCAGATCAGTGTCGATGTTGAGACCTTCGAAAAGAAGGAACTCGTAGTCGCTCGAGTCCACGAGCTGCCGCTCGCGGCGAAACCCTGTGTGGTCAAAAGAACGGGACATGCATATCTCCGGTTCTTCGACGGTGACTATACGCTGTCTCGCCTGGAAATGGACGGATTCATCGCCAACCGAACCCGGCCCCGCTTCGACGAGGCCGAAGTTCCCGGCGCCCGCTACGCCGACCTCGATCCAGGCCGCATCGACGACTTTCTTGCCACAGCACGATCCAACGATCGACGGTTCGCCGCGATCGCCGACGACCGAGAGGTACTTCGCCGCAACGGCATCGTGTCATCCGATGATGTCCCCACAATCGCGGGCCTGCTCGCACTCGGCATCCACCCGCAACAGTTTCTTCCGCACTGCAACATTCGTGCCGCACTACTCGCTGACGGTGCGTCGCCGGCAACACGTGCCCTCGACTCCACAACGTTCACCGGGCCATTACCTGCGATGCTCGACGATGCTGTTGCGTGGGTCGCTCGCAACAGTCGTCATCGCCTCGTGTCGAACCAACGCACTGGGCACGTCAATGAAGTACTCGATCCACCTGTCACCGCTGCCCGAGAACTGATCTCCAACGCGCTGGTCCATCGTGATCTCAGCGAGTGGGCGTCGTCGCGTGCGGTCGAACTTCGGATGACCGGCTCGGTGTTCACCTTGGTGAATCCGGGAGGGCTCTACGGCATCTCCGTCGAACGACTCGGTATTCACCGTTTGACCTCCGCGAGAAACCGCCGACTCATCGAAATCTGCAAGCACGTTCGAACGGCCGACGGCAATGTGGTTGAAGCCATCGCTAGTGGCATCCCCGCTACGCTCGCTTCGCTACGCGACGCAGGCATGCCCGACCCGAAATTCTTCGATCAAGGGCTCATGTTCACCGTCACGCTGGACCGAACCCACAAAGCGGACCAAGTAAACCCACCCTCTCCGACAACCCGCCTCACGCCCGCCGAACGTCAACTGATGACGGCGCTCGTCACGGAAATGAACGTTCACCAACTTTCAGCGGCACTCGGCGCAAGCGTGAACGCAACACAAAAGCGTCTCGCGTCAGTACGCGCAAAAGGAGCCGTAACCATGACCGGTGGAAGCGGGCGCGAATCCACCTATACGCGGACGGACACCTGACGAATCGAACGGTCAGACAAAGCATCGGGCGAGTCCACCATGGTGATGCCGCTGGCAATCACAGCCCGACGCCTGCGTTATTCCGGCCGCGTGGCATATGGGCCAGGATGCGCTCGACCCCTGGGAGTTCAGCATCGTCCGATTCACGAACGCAAAACCGCGCTCATCAGAGGATCGACCGATTCGGCGTTTCCTGATCACCCGACAATCGCAATTGTATAGAAATGGCCACCCGATAATCCCCGGCCGAGACGACCGTCGACCCGACCTATATCCGGCGCGATGGGGCGATACCGGTGCACGGTA
>JAYTKG010000171.1:0-10779 GCA_043730435.1 Acidimicrobiia bacterium
GTGCAAATGCCCGCCCGGCAGCCGGGTCAGGGCAGCGTGCCACTGTGCAAATGTCCGCCCGGCGGCCGGGTCAGGGCAGCGTGCACTGTGCAAATGCCCGCCCGGCAGCCGGGTCAGGGCAGCGTGCCACTGTGCAAATGCTCGAAGGATCGGCCACTGGTTGCTGCACGACAAGCCCACGGGTAAAGCCGCCATGCTCGAATCGTTTGGGCATCCGGCTGGCACCACCGCAACCTCAGTCGTATGAGGTGTTGATGGTGAAGTCGGTGCGGTAACGGTCGGCCGTCAACTGGCCGGCGCTCTTGGCACCGTCGATGGGGAGAGCCACGCCGTTGATGAACGGGCTTTCATCTGACGCCAGAAACACGACTGCGGCGGCAACTTCGCTGGCGTGAGCAACGCGTGCCATTGGTGCACTGGCCACGGCCCGGCGGACGACCTCCTCCGGCGAGACCGACCCGGAAACACTGGCGCGCAGCATGGGCGTGTCGATAGCACCTGGACACACGGCATTTACTCGCACACCCTGCTGCGCGTATGCGACAGCGAGTGACTTGGTGAGGCCGATAATTGCGTGCTTTGACGCGTTGTACAGCGGGTCGGCCGGTCGACCCATGATGCCACCATTGGACGACGTGTTGATGATGCTGCCACGGCCTCGCTCCAACATCGACGGCAAAAGATACCGGCAGGCCAGATACGCCGGCTTTACGTTGACCGCAAAAATGCGGTCGAATTCTTCCGGCGTGCTCTCCACAACCGACTTCGGCAGGTGGATGCCGGCGTTGTTCACCAAAATGTCAACGTGGCCGGAATGCGCCATCACACCGTCGAGAAACGCCGTGACCGGTGCCGGTTCGGAGGCATCGACAATGGCCGACCGCAGTGACGACTCGGGCTCATTGCCCGGTTCAAGCGGCAGCAGATCTGCGGCGTGCACAAATGCGCCTTCCGCCACGAACTGTCGGACGATTTCCCGCCCGATGCCGCGAGCAGCACCGAACACAACCGCAACTTTTCCTTCAAGACGAAGCATGACTTCCTTTGGTGGAACAGAGGGCCAACCAGACGCTACTTCTTCGTTTGTGTCACCTCGTCGTATCCTGAAGGGATATCGATTGTGGAGGCGTTATGACCGGTCGGCTCGGCGTGGACATTGGTGGCACCTTTACGGACCTCGTACTTGAGACCGAGCACGGCATGTTTTCCACCAAGGTGCTCACCACGTACGCCGCGCCCGAGGACGCCATCATCGACGGGATGCATCGGGTATGTGCGAAAGCCGGCGTCGAGCCGTCGTACATCTCACAGATCATTCACGGCACCACGCTTGCCACCAACGCGCTCATTGAACGGCGCGGTGCCAAGACAGCCCTCATCACCACCAACGGTTTTCGTGACGTCATCGAGATGCGCACCGAGAGCCGCTTCGAGCTCTACGACCTGAACCTCGTGCTGCCCGAACCGCTGCTGGCCCGCAACCGGCGTTACGTCGTGAACGAACGGGTAGAAGCAGGTGGGCGAGTGCTCATCCCGCTTGATCGCGGCGAGGTCGAAGCGCTCGCCGATGAACTGGCCGAAGCACAGTACGAAAGCATCGCCGTTGGTCTGCTGCACTCGTATGTGAATAATTCACACGAGCGCATGATCCGCGATGTGCTGATCGAAAAGCTGCCCGGTGTGATGATTTCGCTTTCATCAGAAGTGTCTCCGCAGATGCGCGAGTACGAGCGCTTCAACACCACCATCGCCAACGCCTATATCAAGCCATTGATGAAGACCTACCTTGACCGGCTGGCCGGCCGACTCGCCGCGGCGGGCGCTCGTTGCCCGATCTTCTTGATGCATTCGGGCGGCGGCATCATCAGCATCGAAAGTGCCGCCGAGTTCCCCGTACGCCTGGTGGAGTCCGGTCCCGCTGGTGGTGCGGTTTTTGCCGCCGACATCGCAGCGAGGCACGGCTTGGAGAAGGTGCTCAGCTTCGACATGGGCGGCACGACGGCCAAAATCTGTCTCATCAAGAATCGAACGCCAAAGACGGCGAGAGTGTTTGAAGTGGCACGGGCCTACCGGTTCAAGAAGGGGTCGGGCATGCCGATCTCCATCCCGGTCATCGACATGGTTGAGATCGGCGCTGGAGGCGGAAGCCTGGCCCATGTTGATGCGCTCAACCAGATTCGTGTCGGGCCAGAAAGCGCTGGCTCCGAACCCGGCCCAGCCTGTTACGGCCAGGGCGGCGAACGGCCGTCGGTCACCGATGCCGACCTCGTGCTGGGCAGGCTCGACCCGAACAACTTCGCGGGCGGCACCATCCCACTTCACGTGCATGACGCGAAGAAGGCCCTGCGCACCCACCTCGGCGACAAGCTCGGCATGGACGCGCTGGAAGCAGCGTGGGGCGTTGCCGAGATGGTGGATGAGAACATGGCCAACGCGGCACGGGTACACGCGGTGGAGAACGGCGAAGACCTCAGCGAGTACACCATGATCGCCTTTGGAGGCGCCGCTCCGCTCCACGCCGGACGCCTATGCGAAAAGCTCGGCATCGATCGCTGTCTCATTCCTGTTGGTGCTGGGGTCGGTTCGGCTATCGGCTTTCTACGAGCACCGTTCAGCTTCGAAGCAAACCGATCGGTGTTCATGCGCATCAGCGCGTTCAATGCCGAAGTTGTCAAGCGACTCTTTGCTGAGATGGAGGTTGAGGCTCGGGGCTTTGTTCGCTCGTGCGATACCGATGCGAACATTCTCACCGAGCACAAGGTCTACGTGCGTTACGCCGGTCAGGGTTGGGAGATTCCCGTTCGCCTCACCGCCGAGCAAGTTGCCTACCCCGACGCCGACACGTTCTTAAAGTTGTTCGAGGAGGACTACGCCAAGCTCTTCGGCCGCACCGTCGACGGCATGGAAGCCGAGATCACTGTCTGGTCGGTCAATGCCTTCACTCCTCCGCAACCGGTCGAAGCGGTCCAGCCGGCCACGCGCACGACCGAAGCGGCTGTCGTCGGCCAGCGCCACGTGTTCGACCCGGGTCTCGGCAAGGTCACCGAAGCAGCAGTCTCCCTTCGCCAAAATTTCTCCGCTGGCATCCACCTCGACGGACCAGCAGTGGTCACCGAGGACGAGACAACCATCGTGGTTCCGGCCAGCCGAGCGCTCATCGCTCAGGCCGATGGCACGCTCGACATGACGGTTCGAGCCACGCAGACCGAACGCGCTGGCACTGTCTCCAACGTTGGCTATCAAGTCATGTGGAACCGACTCATCTCTGTGGTGGAGGAACAAGCTCAGGCGCTCATCCGAACCGCGTTCTCCACGTCCGTGCGGGAGGCTGGCGACCTTTCGGCCGGTGTCTATAACGACCGGGGCGAGATGCTGGCCCAAGCCGTCACCGGTACGCCGGGCCATATCAACGCCATGGCCGATGCCGTCCCGCACTTCATCCGTCGCATCGGGCGGACCCACATTCACGACGGTGACGTGTACATCACCAACGATCCGTGGGAAGGCACCGGCCACCTGCACGACTTCACGGTCGTCACACCGTCGTTCCAAAACGGTCAGCTCGTCGGATTCTTCGCCTGCACTGCGCACGTGGTCGACATCGGCGGACGGGGCTTCGGGGCCGATGCCAACTCGATTTACGAAGAGGGTCTGTATGTCCCGATCATGAAGTTCGCCGACAGCGGCGTGGTGAACCCGACTCTTATCCACATCATTCGAGGCAACGTACGAGAGCCCGATCAGATCATCGGTGACCTCTTCGCCCTCACCACGTGTAACGCCATTGGGCATCGCCGCCTGATGGACATGATGAACGAATTCGCGCTCGCCGATCTCACCGGCATCTCCGACTTCATCCTCACCAACTCTCGCAACGCAACACTCGAACGGATCAACGCGCTGCGGCCCGGCACCGCCGATGGGCACATGCGTATCGACGGCTACGACACGCCAATTGACCTGCGGGTGCGCGTATCGTTTGAACACGATCGAGTGCTGTGTGATTGGACCGGCACATCTGGCCTGGACAAGAAGGGCATCAACGTGCCGATGGTCTACACCAAGGCCTACTCCTGTTACGCGTTGAAGTGTGCCATTGCGCCTGACATCCCGAACAACACGGCCAGCCTTGCGCCGTTCGACGTGGTGGCACCGATCAACTCCATCCTCAATGCTGTGCACCCGGCACCGGTCGCCCTGCGCCACGTGATTGGCCACATGCTGCCCGACACCGTGTACGGCGCCCTCGACCAACTGCTGCCCGACACCGTCCCTGCCGAAGGCGCAGGATCAATCTGCAACTTCCAGGTGTCGCTCCGGCCGCGCACCGATGAGCCTGCGCCCGCCGGAACCGTGCGGGCCGAAGTGCTCACCTTCAATTCGGGGGGCGCAGGGGCACGACCAACGCTCGACGGTATGAACGCCACCGCGTTCCCTTCCGGCGTGATGACCATGCCCGTCGAGGCCACCGAGCAGGTTGGCCCGGTCATCATCTGGCGCAAAGAACTGCGACCCGATTCCGGCGGCGCCGGCCGCAACCGAGGCGGGCTCGGCCAGTTCATGGACGTTGGCGCGAGCGTTGGTCACGAGTTCGATATCCAGGCCATGTTCGATCGCGTCAAGTTCCCGGCACTCGGCCGACGCGGCGGTCAACCCGGCGCACCAACCACCATTGGCCAAGACGACGGCACGCCGATGAAGGGCAAAGGCAAACAGTTCGTAGCGCATGGCCGAAAAGTGATGATGGCCTTCCCCGGTGGGGCTGGCTACGGCTCTACTACCGAACGCCCACATGCCATGGTGTGTCGTGATCTTGCGCTCGGTTACATCACTGAAGAGGCCGCTCGCACCGTGTACAACATGACCCAAGCCGATATTGATGACGTGGTCGCTCGGGCCCGTCGAGGAGAACCGTTCTGATGCTGCCCCTGTCTGCCACGCCAACACGATCGTCGTACGACGTCGTCATCATCGGCGGAGCCATCATGGGGTCTTCCACCGCCTGGTTCCTCTCCGAGAACCCCGACTTCACCGGCTCCGTGCTGGTCGTAGAGAAGGATCCCAGTTACGAGAAGGCCGCGACCATGCTTTCGGCCTCCTGCATACGTCAGCAATTCTCCATGGGTCTCAACGTTCGTATCTCGCAGTTTGGCGCCGACTTCGTGAAGAATCTTCGTGCCTACATGGGTGGTGATGAGCGGGTTCCCGAGCTCGATATCCGCAGCTTCGGCTACTTGTACTTGGCTGATAACGAGGACTTTGCTGGCCTGTTGCGAGACAACCAGGTGGTGCAGGTGGCCGCCGGTGCCAAAACCGAGTTACTGACCCCGCCCGAGATCACAGAGCGGTACCCGTTCTACAACGTTGACGACCTGGTCCTCGGAAGCATCAATCGCCAAGACGAGGGTTACTTCGACGGGACAACGGTGTTCGATTGGTTTCGGCGCATCGCTCGCGAGCGCGGCACCGAGTACGTCACCAACGAAGTGGTTGCACTCACCAAAGATGGCGCGCGCGTCGCCAGTGTCACGTTGGCGTCAGGTGAAACCGTTGCGTGTGGGCAGGTCGTGAACGCGTCGGGCACGCGTGCGGCCCGTACGGCCCGCATGGCCGGGATCGACATCCCCATCGAGCCCCGCAAACGATTCACCTGGATCTTTGAGGCGGAGCATCCGCTCGACCAAGATCTCCCACTCACCATCGACCCGTCTGGTGTCTACGTAAGGGAAAATGGTAGCGGCACCTATATGACCGGCGGTCATCCCGAGGTTGATCCTGCTGTTGACCACGACGACTTCGTGATGAATCTCGACTTGTGGGAAGACCACATCTGGCCCGTCATAGCGACTCGCATTCCGCAGTTCGACGCCGTCAAGGTCGTCAGCAAATGGGCCGGCCAGTACGACTACAACGTGCTCGACCAGAACGCCATCACCGGCCCGCACCCCGAGGTTGAGAACTTCTTCTTCCTCAACGGCTTCTCGGGCCACGGCCTGCAGCAATCACCGGCGATGGGACGAGCGACCGCCGAGTGGCTCACCTACGGCGAGTACCGCACCCTCGACCTGCGCCCCTTCCACTACGAGCGCATCACCCGCAACGAACCCATCCCCGAACGCGCCATCATTTAGCCTCGCTCACTTCCGGTCGACGGCGGGCACCCATCGCACCGATGTCGTTGGGGGTGGCATCATCTTGGCTTTCACCACGATGTCGTTGGGCTTGGCGCTGGCGATACCGGCGGCGAGCGCGTCGGCGAAGAGCTGGCCGAACCCGACCATGGTGGTGACGGGAAGGCCGAACGCTCGAACCATCATGTCGAAGTCGGGCGTCAGTAAGTCGACGCCGCGCGTTTCAAGCCCGGCGTGAATCTGGCCGAAGCGCAGCATGCCGTAACCGCCGTCATCAACAATGACCAGCGAGACGGGCAACTGCTCCTGCGCCATCGTTGCGAGATCACCGCATGCGTACAGAAAGCCGCCGTCACCAACCAGCGCCACGACCGGGCCGACATTGGCGGCCGCGCTGCCGAGCGAGGCGGGGAACCCGAAACCGAGCGTGCCCCAACCGACCGGATACGCGAACTTTCGTGGGCCCGACACACGGTGGAACCCGCCCGACCAGTAGCCCGCCACACACATGTCGACGATGAGGATGCCATCGTCAGGCAAGACCTGGTGCAGCGTGTCGAGCATGTCGGCCGCGTCGGGACTCTCTGCCCGAATCTGGGACCACACCTTGTCCTCGATGGCTCGCAATTCATCCACCACAAACTGACGGCCGTCACGCTGTCCGACATCGGGAAGGAGATCTTCAACGATGGTTCGAGCATCACCTTCAAGGCTGAGCGTCGGCGTGTAGTTCTTCGAGGCGTCGTCGGCATCGATGTTAATGACAAGCAGTTCGGCGGGCTGCTTGAGCCCCCAATTGCGAGTCATCATGGCGTCAAAGTCGGTGCCGATGGCGATGACCACGTCAGCCTGATCCCACAGCGCCTCCACGTCCTTCACCAGCACCGAAGCGTTCACCACGAGCGGATGCGACGACGGCACGATGCCTTTGCCGCCATAGGTGGTGAGCACCGGTGCGTCGAGCCGTTCGGCCAGAGCCTGCACCGCAGCCGAAGCACCGGACGCAATCGATCCGCCGCCCGCCCAGATCAGTAGCCTCGCCGCGCTTTTCAGCATGGCGATGGCCGCGGCCCGATCCGCCTGCGATGCCGTGACCGGAAGCCCTTTGCGAGACCACACGGGGTTAGACACAAGCGTCGGCGCCATCAACGGAGTCGGCGCCGGGTCGGTAAGCGTGTCAATCGGCAGGCCGAGATACACCGGCCCTGGCGCTCCGCCGAGCGCCACAGCCGCTGCGTGCAACACCGCCTCCCCCACGCCGTCGGCAGTGGCAACGGTGTGGGCAAACTTCACGACCGGGCCGAACATGGCAGCCTGATCACGGCACTCGTGCAGTACGCCACGGAACACGCCCGGTCGGCGAATGGTCGTCGGAATGTCGGTGGCAATGATCATGATTGGGCTGCCAACGGTCCACGCTTCTCCCGTTGCCGTCACCGCGTTCGCGGCGCCCGGTCCGGTCGTCACCAACGCTACGCCGAGCTTGCCCGTCGCCCTCGCGTAGCCGTCTGCCGCGTAGGCGGCGGTCTGCTCATGGCGCACGCCGACGAGGCGTATGTCGGTTGCGGCGATGGCTTCCCAGATCGACAAGTTGTGCACGCCGGGCAAGCCGAACACCACGTCGACTCCGAGCGCTACCAGCGCTTCCACCAGTCGATCCGCCCCGGTCACAACGTCACTCTTCCCCATGTTCACAACCCTAGAAGAGTCGCGTCGCATTCGCCGTCGCCGTCGCGATCGCCGTTGCACCAGTCGGCTGTGGTCGCACCCGTTGGTGACCCAAGCCGACTCGTCCCCATCTTTCACCCCGGAAGCGTTCGTGGCCAGCGGTCGCCATTGCACCAGTCGGCTGTGGTCGCACCCGTTGGTGACCCAAGCCGACTCGTCCCGATCTTTCACCCCGGAAGCGTTCGTGGCCAGCCGTCGCCGTTGCACCAGTCGGCTGCGGTCGCACCCGTTGGTGACCACAGCCGACTCGTACGAACAAAGTCAGAGTTTGCGCAGCTCGTTGGCCAGCGGCTCCAGCAAGTCGACGAGATAGGGACCGCGCATGGAGAAGATGACGAGATCGACGATGCCGAGATACGGGGCGGCCTGTGCGGCCAGTGCGGCTGGGTCGGCGTCGGCTGGCCAGCCGAGGTGGATCGAAGAACGAATGTCCGAGAGATTCCGGTCGATGGCGGCACAGTGCTCGTCGAGAATGGAACGAGTGGCCTGCCAACCCTCCAACGACTCGGGGAAGGTGTCCCACATGTCGGCCCAACGCGCCACCACCTTCAGCGTGCGCTTCGGACCCGTGCCGCCGATCACGATGGGGATTGGCATCTGAACCGGCTTCGGATTGCAACGCGCCTCAACCAATTGAAAGTAGTCGCCCACGAACGTCGTCGTGTCCTGGGTGAGGAGGCGCGCGATCACTTCGACGCCTTCCTCGAAGCGGTCAGATCGTTCCTTGCGCGTGCCGAGCGGGATGCCGTAGGCCTCGGCCTCACCCGCAAACCAACCGGCGCCAAGCCCGAGGTCCAGGCGGCCGCCCGAGATGTGATCAACGGTTACGGCCATGTTGGCGGTAACGGCCGGATGACGAAAGTGCATCCCGTTCACCATCGACCCAAGCCGCAAACGCTTCGTTGCCTGCGCCAACGCAGCCAGCATCGTCCAACTCTCATGAATGTCGCCGTCCATCGGTGCAGTCAGCGGGTAGAAGTGGTCCATCGTCCATCCGGACTCGAACACCTCAATCTCATCGGCCGCTCGCCACACATCGAGAAAGTCCTGCCAGGAACCGTGCTGCGGTGGGGTCTTGAACGCGAACGTGGTCATTACCGTGCAGAATATGGCATGGCTACCGCCCTCGCTTCCAACGACGCACTCACCAGAGCCCGCCTCGACTTCACCGACCGCAACGTCGAAAGCCGACGCCTTCACGTCAGCGCGTGCGAAGTCCTGCCGGGCGGCAACACGCGCACCCTCTTTTACCACCCGCCGTTTCCACTCACGTTTGTCGGTGGCCACGACTCCGTGTTGGTCGACGACGATGGCCACGAGTACATCGACATGCTGGGCGACTACACCGCTGGCCTGCTGGGTCACAGTGACCGACGTGCCCGCGATGCGGCCATGGCGGCCCTTGACGTGAACATGAGTGTCGGGGGCATCCATCCGGCCGAGCAACAACTGGCCCGCCTCATGTGCGAGCGGTTCGACCTTGATTTGGTGCGGTTCACCAACTCTGGCAGCGAGGCCAATCTCATGGCCATGACCGCCGCTCGCATGTATACCGGCCGCACCAAGATCATGGTGATGTACGGCGCCTACCACGGCGGTCTGATGTACTTTGGTGCTGGACCTGCGGCGTGGAACGTGCCATTCCCGATCGTGGTCGGCCGCTTCAACGACCTGGATGCCTGCAAGGCGCTGATCGCCGAGCATGCATCCGATCTGGCCGCAGTTCTGGTCGAACCACTGCTTGGCTCGGCTGGTTGCGTTCCCGCTGACCCGGCGTTTCTGCGTGGGCTCGCCGACGCCGCCCGAGCCGTTGGAGCGGTCGCGATCATGGACGTAGTCATGAGTTCGCGGCTCGGACCGAAAGGGCTCAGCGTGCAGTTCGGTGTGGAGTCTGACCTCAAGACCTACGGGAAGTACATCGCAGGTGGCTTCTCGTTCGGTGCCTTTGGTGGCACGGCCGACGTGATGGGTATCTTCGACAGCACCCATCCTGCGCACGTGCCTCACGCCGGCACCTTCAACAACAACATCACCAGTATGGCCGCTGGCACCGAGGTGCTGGCCAACGTCTACACGGCCGACGTAGCGATTGCGTTCACCGAGCGGGGCGATGAGCTTCGGGAAAACATCGCACAGATACTAGGCCGCTATCCGCTGGCGTTGTGCGTGAGCGGGTCAGGCACGATGATGGCCATCCATGCCCGCGCAAAGCGCCCGACCGACGGCGAGTCCGCCGCCGACAAGGACCACGCGCTGCAGGAGATGCTGTTCCTCGGTCTGCTGCGACGCGGCATCTACATCGCCCCTCGCGGCATGATCAACCTCAGCCTGCCGGTCACCGACGACCAACTCGCCGCCTTCATGGGTGCGCTCGACGACCTCTGTCAGGAACTCGTCGCGTCCTGACCTAACCGGACGCCATGAGGGCAACGGCTACGGCGGTCATGGTGACGCCGATGCTCTGCCACCAACGCAAGTGCTCCTTGTTGAAGACGACCGCGAGCAGCACCGCGACGGTGGCGAACTGCGACGACGCAACCGACACGAGGCCAGCCGAGGCGTATTTGAAGCCGAGTTGCAGACAGGCCATGCCTGCACCGGCAAACAGGCCGCACCAGATTCCGGTCCAGCGCGCTTTCGTGTTCCACGTGAACAGCGGGCCTTTGTCGAAGGGAAGCATCAGCGCCAGCACGGCAAACGCGGCCCATCGTTGGGCGATGACCGGGGTGAGACCAGATGCTTTCGTACGGGACAGCATGGTGAAACCGACGCCGAACAGGATGCCTGACGTGGACCCCAGAGCGAAGCCCTTCAGGGGGCTGCCCTTGCCGCCCTTCACATACGACGTGAGACCGAGCGCTACCAGGCCGAGCGCCATGCCAGCCATGGTGATGGTCTTGAGGGTCGTGCCCGTCACCAG
>JAYTKG010000172.1:0-9834 GCA_043730435.1 Acidimicrobiia bacterium
GCAGTGTCGTTTGCTGACCTCTTCGCCGCCACGGGTGTCGAGTTGTATGTCGTAGCCATGGACCTGGCAAGCGGCACACCAGTGGTGTTTTCAAAACGGACGACGCCGTGGGTGGAGGTGAGTTCCGCGGTCACCTCCTCTTGTGCAATACCGGGTGCGTTTCCTCCGGGCCGAGTCGTGTTCAACCATCCGCACCTCGGCGCTGGCGTGCATCAGTTGGTTGACGGCGGAACCTTCGCCAACTACCCCACTTTCGTATTCAAGGATCAGTCATTCAAACGCTGGATCGGCACCAACGACGATACGCAACCACAACGCCCAATCGTCGGCTTTGTACTGGGCGAACCGGCGCAGCTTGATCGGCGGATGGAGGCCGTGGGGTTTGTCGCTGGCGAGAAGCCGAAAATATCCAAGCACTTTGACATCGGGCCGACCTACACCGCTGAGTCGACCGCCTCATACGCATTCGGTGCGATCCTGTCCAACGACTGGGCCCGTCTGGCGTTGTTCGTGTCGATCGTGGTCTGGGCGGGGCTCAGCATCGGCTTCTTCCCACAAGGTGTGCGGCTTGTCGCAACGTGGCTGGGGTTCGTTCCCGGACCACTCTTTGCCTTAGCCGTGGTCGGCCTCTTTGTGGTACTGATTCTCACGGCGGGCGGGGCGCTGTTGTCTATCGTGGCGCTCATCAGCATCAGCCGCATGGTGTCCGACACGCTCCTTCCGGCCGCCAAGTCGGCAATTGGTGTTGCTACCGAGGTCGTGCCGTGGTCGGGCTTCGGTGACGATGACATCTTACTGGTGGTGCCGCATCAAGGTTTGGAGACAACCAAGTTCGATGTGCCGGAATCGGTCCGAACCCGAGCCGTCAGTGACGCCTACATCGCCGTCAAGGCGCAGCTGGCTGACCCGGTGCTGGCCACCAAACTCGGCGTCGCGTCGGCGCACATGCCTGCCACTCCACTCCCGCTGCAAGACCTAGCCATTGCGCCCGAACTTCCGCCGTGGCGACAACTCTTGAAGAGCCTCGTTCTCGCCACCATTCTCGCCCTCGGTGTCGGCGTGTTGGGTTGGGCCGCCGTGAATGCCCAATCGGATGCGAGCTGGTTTTGGCAATCGTTGCTCATCGGTGTCGGTTCCCTCGTGGCCGCCATCATCGGCATGGTCGCATTCGCCAAGAGCGCCGGCGGTCGGGCTGCGGCCCATGCTCGTGTTGGCATCGGCGAGACGAAGCATGCCACCGGTCCCGCCACCGTCGCCCTCGTTGCTGCCCTGCTGCTGTTCGTGGGCGGTCTGCTGTTGTCCGGTCATGCCGCCAACGTCCGCAGGCAGACGACATACCCGGTGAGAATTGCGTTCGCCAGCCTCGACCCTGCCGGGAGGCGGTACGCGTTCGTGCGGAATGGTCAGGTGCAAGAGTTCGTCGACCGGCGGGACTTCGCGCTGGGCGAGCGGATCTATGTGAAAGCGGAGGCGAACGGCGAGGTCGGTGTGGTCAGTCCGCTGGAATCCCCCACATTTCCACTAGCGGTCACATTGGAAGTGCTCGGCCTCGGCCTTTTCCTCGGCGCCTATCGAGCCAGCAGTTGGGCCAAGCGATCCAATCGCCTGGTGGCGTGGCTGGCCCAACGCCGACGCCCGCTGCCCGCTCCGTAGCTCACACCATGTTGTTGGGTGTGCGAGCGAAAAGCTCCTGGACCATCGGCTCGAAGTAGTCAAGCGATTCGTGCTGATACGCCGGGTCGAACGACGTCTGATCCCAGTCGGCACAGAAGCGGACACACGCCTCGTAATACGGGTGGTCCTTGTAGATGTCTCGCTCGTCACGCTGGCGGCCGTAATGCTCGAACCAGTAGTAGCCCTGGAACAGACCGTGGTGCATCACGATCCAGTAGTTCTCTTCGCTGACGTAGGGCCGCAACAGCGCAGCCGCGATCTGCGAGTGGTTGGCGGTACCGAGTACGTCGCCGATGTCGTGCAGCAGCGCGCACACGACCGTCTCTAGGTCGGCACCATCACGCTCGGCTCGCGTGGCTGATTGCAGCACATGATCAAGCCGGGAGATCCGGTACGGCGACGGGCCGTCCATCTGTCGGAGCCATTCCATGACCCGGTCGGCCTGAGAGTCTATCTGGGCCTGCTCGTGGGCAAAGACCAGTTCGTAGTCGGCACGCGTTCCGTGGTCCATTGCGGTGAACGCCACCATCTCGTCTGACTCATGAATGCTCATACCGACCTACTTTCTTGAACCATCTCGTTCTTCGCCTCGCCGCTCATGCGGGCGAGGAGGCCGATGACGTCATCGGCATCGAAGTAAATGTCTTGGAGGTGTCGAGGGCCGTCTGGGACGAACGCCTGCCGGGCATGCAGTACCCGATGATTGTTCACAATCAGCGTGTCACCCGCGTCCAGTCGGAACGCCAGTTGATTGGCCGGATCGCTGATAGCAGTGCCGAGCATTCGGTAGGCGTCGTACCAGGCGGCCAGGTCAGGGTCATCGAAAGGCAATGGCTGCATGAGTTGATTCGAGAAGCGCAGGTGCGTGCAGCGACCTTCACGGTCGAGTCCGATAAGAGGCTGGCGGGTGAAGCCTTCTGCCTGAGGTGAGTATTGACGGAAGCCAACGGCGACGCGGCTCAACACGGCGATCGCTGCCGGCGTTAACTGATCGACAATCGAGAAACCGTCGACGATGACGTTGTGGCCGCCCGTGGCATCGTTGACCAGCATGGCGAGAACCTGGCCACTTGGCGGATTGGTGTACTGCGCGTTGTCGTTGTGAGGGGGGAGTGCTTCGGCGGTGAACGCAACGTTGTAACCGGCTGGGTCGAGCTTCACGTCGAAAATCAAGCCGAGCGACGAGTCCCGCAACGTGATACCCACGGCAGCCAGAAAGTCGATGCAAGATCCGGGTTTGGTGGGCGAGCCCGTGATGATGACCACGCCGTCACGTCGGAAGGCCTCCAGGAATTGTCGGCGCGTCACCATGTCGTCAATAACCCGACCATGGTCGAAGCGGTTGACGTCGTAGCCACGGGTCCAGAGATGCATGGTGTAGCCACCTCGCCTGGAGGCCAACCCAATGCGCGCCCATGCGAGGTCATGAAAGGTTGATTTGTGACCCGACGACCAGACGATGTTGAGTCCTTTTTCGTCGAGCGAATGCGATGCAATGGTGGTGCATTGTTCATCGGTCCAGGGCTGCCAGCGGCGCTCGTCGGTCTGAAGAATGCGGCACGAATCGCACGGGCAGTTGTCCCGTAACCAATCGAGATTGAACATGACGGTGCGATCGGCAAACGTTGCCTGGAGCCCACCCGACAACACTTCGACCGATTTCAATGCACCAGACGGAAAGTCGCTTCCGGCCGGTCCGATCTGCAGCTCACGACACGATGACATCACCATGATCTGACGGTACCAGAACGCGCAAACTGGGACATCTATGCCCTACGCGTGCTGATCTCGCAGGGTTCGCATGTGCTGGCCCAGTTCCGTCAACGCTAACTCGCCAAGCGGCTCTAAAACGTTGGCCCGAAGGCAAGCGACATGGCGTTTAAGCGCAGCGTTGATCACCTTTTCACCGTCGTCGGTAAGCGTGATCCAGGTAACGCGACGGTCGGACGGGCAGCCGATCCGTTCGACATAACCGGCCTTTTGGATGCGGTCGGCCAGCTTGGTGAAGCCACCGCTGGAGAACAGCACCTCGTCAGCCAGCTGCGTCATAGGAAGGCGATGCCCGGGGGTGCGTACAAGGCGCAGCATCACCTCGAACCAGATCGGCGAGAGATCGCTGGCTTCGATATCGGCCTGCAACACCCGTTGCGTTTTAGCGAATCCTTCCACCACAAGGCCCCAATTGGTCACCAGATCGCCGTTATCCACGTACTCACTGTATCTGGCGAGGAAGTATCTTGACAAGAAGGTATTTCCTGATAATGTCTTTCTCGCAAGGTAATTCTTCGAAAGGAACCCCAAATGTCCGATCTCTCCTCCCTCACCCCAGGCGTGTGGAACATCGATCAGTCCCACTCGCTCGTCGGCTTCACGGTCCGTCATCTCATGATCAGCAAGGTGCGCGGTTCGTTCCACGCTTTCAGTGGCGCCATCACCGTTGCCGACAAGATTGAGGACTCCAAGGTCGAAGTCTCCATCGACCTCAAGTCCGTTTCCACCGGTGACGCCAACCGGGACGGTCATCTGCTCAGCGCCGACATCTTCAACGTGGAATCCAACCCCACGATGACCTTCGTCAGCACCGGTATCGAGTCACACGGCGCAGAGGGCAAGATGCACGGAACCCTCACCGTCAATGGCGTCAGCAAGCCGGTAACACTCGATGTCGAGTTCGGTGGCGTCGGTAGCGACCCGTGGGGTGGCACTCGTGTCGGCTTCACCGCCAACACCGAAATCACCCGCAAGGAATGGGGTATTGACTTCAACCTGCCGCTTGAGACCGGTGGCATGGTCATTGGCGACAAAGTGAAGATCGACATCGACATCGAAGCCGTCAAGGCCTGATTGCTATGGCAGCGGTTCAGCGATTGAATCACGCCGTTCTGTATGTCGGAAACGTCATTCGGTCGGTGGACTTCTTTGTACGCCACCTCGGGTTCGAGGTGGCGTACCAAATGCCCGGTGCCGCTTTCCTGCGTGCTGCCGATTCGGCCAATGACCACGACCTCGGCCTGTTTGAGGTCGGGGTCGATTCACCCGGCCCGCAGCAAGGCCGCAAGGGTCTGTACCACCTGGCCTGGCAGGTGAACACCATCGAGGATCTCGCCGCAATACGAGCCACGCTGCTCGCCGATGGCGCACTCGCTGGTGAGAGCGATCACGGTGCGTCCAAGTCTCTCTACGCGAAAGATCCTGACGGTATCGAGTTCGAAATCATGTGGGCGACCCCTGCCGCGCAGCGTCCACCCGGGGCTGGCGTTGCCCTTCTCGACCTCCAATCAGAACTGGCTCGCTGGGCTGGCGTCGGCACCGGACACGAGGCCAACGTCCGCGCCTCGTAGTATCGGCCGATGACGAAGCCACTGGTTGATCTGGGGAAGTACGGCATTTGGTACGGCAACGTGGATGCGTTGCCGACGCCAGCAGCGCAGGCCGCAGCGCGCATGATCGAGGGCCTCGGCTTCACCGCAATGTGGGTAGCCGAGGCCGTTGGTCGTGACCCGTTCGTGAGTTCGTCGGTGCTGTTGTCGGCAACATCCACGCTGAAGCTGGCAACCGGCATTGCCAACATCTATGCCCGCGACCCCATGACCATGGTGGCCGGTCAGAACACGGTGGCCGAAGCCTTCCCCGGCCGCTTCTTGCTCGGCCTCGGCGTCAGCCACGGCCACCTTGTGGCCGGTGTCCGCAAGCACGATTACTCAAAGCCCTACAGCTACATGGTGGACTACCTGGCTCGCATGGATAAGGCGTTGTTCATGGCCACTGGTCCGGCCGAGAAACCTGGTCGCGTCCTGGCGGCGCTCGGTCCGAAGATGCTGGCGCTGGCCGCAACGGAGGCCAACGGTGCGCACCCGTACTTCACCACGCCCGAGCACACGGCATCAGCTCGCGAAGTGATGGGTCCCGACGCGCTGCTGGCGCCCGAGCAAATGGTGGTGTTGTCGACCGACCCGATCGAGGCGCGCCCCATTGCCCGGGCGGGCATGAAGATCTATCTCGGCCTACCGAACTACGCCAACAATCTGCTGCGGTTCGGCTTCACCGAGGACGATCTTGCCGACGGCGGGAGCGACCGTCTGGTCGATTCCATTGTTGCCTGGGGCACACCCGACCAGATCGCGGCCCGGGTTACCGAGCATCACGATGCTGGGGCCGATCACGTCTGCATCCAAGTGCTCACCGACGACCGCAAAGTTGCCCCCGTCCATGAATGGACCGAACTCGCCGGAGCGCTGTTGTAGCCGGGACCGCGTTTGGCATACTGAGGTATATCAGGGCAGACGACGACGGCATGTGTTGCGGCTTCGCTCGCATCGACCGAGGCAGCCGCCAATTCTGTTTGAGTCCATCAGGGTCAACGTACAGTCTGAACTCACCAGCCATTCTGGGCCAATGTGAACTGTGACTTGTCGTTAACCCGTATGGGGGCCAACAAAAACATCCGCCTGCAACCCGCAGCTACCCCCAGCTACCCCACGTCAACCCATCAGCAAGAAGGACTTGCTCAGCTGGACTCGTTCATGCCCCAATTCTGCCTCAGCACGTCGCCGAGGTTTACCGAGTAGCTCCCAGCAGGTTGTACGGGTGTCGCGGATGACCGAGGATGCCATGTGGATCAAGCGTCTCCTTGAGCGCCTCGACCACTGCTTGCTCCATCGGTGAGGTCGTGGCCAGCCATCGTTGCGCGTTGAGTGGACCGAGCCCGTGTTCTGCGCTGTAGGTGCCGTCGGCCGCCACCAGGTCATCGAGCGCGCAACGGACAGCGGAGCGCTCCGCGATGGTCGGCGGCTCGACATCGTGCGGGAACAACACGCTGAGGTGAAGGCCACCGTCGCCCACGTGACCGAACTCGCACAATCGCGCTCGAGGCGCGAGTTCGGCGACCGCGGCGCGGGCTTGGTCACGCACCTCGGGGATGCGGCGGCGCGGCACCGCAACGTCATGTCCGAGCACGGTGCCCATGGTGCGAAGGCCGTCGGTGATCGCCTGGCGAACTGCCCAAGCATCGTCGGCGGGCATCTCGACAGCGTCGCGCACCAGCCCGCGTTCGGCCGCCTGCTCGAAGAGATCGGCCACGCGCTCACTGCCGGGGCCGATCCATTCGAGGAGCGCAGCGGTATCTGTGATGGCATCAAGCGGGAAGGGCAGTCGCACCTGTGCGGGCGTATGGCCAGCCGCGGCCATGGCATTGGTCGAGACCAGCTCAAACGCGCTCAACCCGTCGCTGGCCCGTTCGAAGAAGTGCAGCAGATCGATCTCGCGACGGGCGGTGGGCAGAATCCACCACGTGGCCCGTTGGGTCGGGAGCGGTGTGAGGCTTACCGTCACCTGGGTCACGATGCCGAGCGCTCCGCCCGAGCCCACCATCAGCTGGCCGATGTCGATGCCACGCGAATCTTTGCGGACAGCCGTGCCGTGGCCGAACACATCGGCATCGCTCGTGGCCGCGACCGACTGTACGTCAAGCACGTGATGACGCAGCGCGCCGTAGCGCAGCACTCGGGTGCCGCCGGTGTTGGTGGCAATCATGCCGCCGAGCGTCGGGTCGGCAGCCAGGTCGATGGGGAGATGCAAACCGTGCTGGGCCGCAGCGGCGTTCAATGTCGAGAGCCGAACGCCGGCACCTACGACGGCCGTGCGTTCCATCGGGTCAATGCTGAGCGGGGTGATCAGTCGCTCGGTGGAGAGCACGATCGCGTCGCCGGCCCCATCTGGAGTGGACGCACCGACCAGGCCGGTGTTGGCTCCCTGCGCAAGGATGCGAACCCGTTCACGCACGGCCCACTGCACGATGGCGCGCACCTCATCGAGCGAACTCGGCCGCACTACGGCACGCGCCCTGCCGGCCTCGCCCCGCCACGGTTGCTCGTAGGCGCCAAGGTCGGTGGTGAGCAGACCGGGAAGCCGCTCGAAGGTCATTGGCTTTCTTTCATGCGGGTAGACAGAACGCCCGTGTACCAGTCGACGAACTGCATCACGCCCTCTTCCTCCACGAGCGAATAGGGCCCGGGCCGATAGGCGGGGGAGGCGATGCCGCGTTGCGCTCGTTCTACCAGAGCGGTGTCCTGCGCGTTGGTGGCTACCCACACGCTGGTGAGATTGTCGAGGTTGTAGTCGACCCCTTCCACCGCATCGCCGGGTACCAGCCACGTGGTGCGCAGCTCAGTCTCGGTTGGGCTAATGGGAAGGATGCGAAACGTGACAGCATGGTCGGCCACAAAGTGATTCCACGTGGATGGGTAGTGGTAGAGCAGCACGTCGCCGATATCGAAGGTGGGAAGCGTGCCGAACTGCTTGGCCACCGCTGCTTCGCCGTTCGGCGTCATCGACCGAGCGGGCGGCAGGAGTTGCATTCGCATGACCCGATACTGGAAGTCGGGTGAGTTGAGATAGCGACCCGGAAGGCCAGCGTCTTCGGCCCGGGCGATGAGGCGCTCCATGGCGGCCAGATCCTGCTCGGAACCACCGCCCGAGTGGAGCGGGGCCTCGGGGAACACGGCGCATAGCTCGCTGTGGTGCGCCTTGCAGTGGAAGCACTCCCGGTTGTTTTCCATGACGAGCTTCCAGTTGCCGTGCTCGACGAAAGTCGTTTCGTATGCAACTTTCGCGTTCAGCAAATCAAAGGGCGCGAGATAGGGAGCGATGGCCTGGCGCATTGGGTCGATGTCGGGTGGGCTGTCGGCCACGCACACGAAGATCATGCCGTCGACCATCTCGCACGCTGCCGAACCAAGGTTGTGTTGCGACGGTTCGAAGTCGGGTTCCATCGAGCGGGCCTTCGCCAGAGCGCCGTCGAGGGCATAGGACCATTGGTGATACGGGCACACAATGCGCCGCTTGACCGACCCGCTGGCGTCATCACAGATGCGAAACCCACGATGGCGGCAGACGTTGTGCAACGCCCGAATGACACCATCATCACCACGGATCACCATCAGGCTGTAGTCGCCAATCTGCAGCGTCAGAAAGTCACCGGCCTTCTTCAGTTCACAGACGTGCCCCGCATAGATCCACTCCCGGTACCACACGTGCTGTAGATCAAGCGCGTAGTGCTCAGCGTCGCGGTAGAACTCGCGCTCAAGCGAGTGCCCAGGCTGGCGTCGTGCGATTGCGTCGATTGCAGACTGCGTCATGCCCTACCTCCGTGAATGAGCAGACTATGCCGACCGTTCTCGCATCATGGCAACGGTTGCGCCTGCGCCCCAGCGGTTCGTTTCGAGCGCTTGCAGGATGGAGACGAGGTTGCGATCACGGAGGCGCTCGAGGTCGCGGATGTCGTGCATACCGCTCTGGTTGTCGGACTGGGTGGCGATGGTGTCGATGAGTTCGTCGGTCAGCTCGGGGACATCGGTGAGTTTGGTCCACGGCCACGACAAACACTCGCCGAACTGCCCGATGAAGTGGCGCATGCCGCCCACACCGCCGGCGATGCGGTACGTCTCGAACAAGCCCATTTGAGCCCAGCGAAGACCGAAGCCGTAGCGGATGGCATCATCGATCTCTTCGGTGGTGGCCACGCCGTCGTTCACTAACCACAGGGCCTCGCGCCACACTGCTTCCAGCAGACGATCGGCGATGAACGCATCGATCTCTACTCGCACATGCAACGGGTGCATGCCAATGGCCCGGTACAGGGTCATGGCCCGGTCAATGGTGCCAAGGCTGGTGTCTTGGCCGCCAACAATCTCTACCAGCGGCAGCAGGTACACGGGGTTGAACGGATGGGCGACGACCAGTCGTCCCGGGTGCGTGACGGCAGTAGCCAATACCGAGGGCTTGAAGCCAGATGTTGACGATGCAATCAACGCGTTCACAGGTGCCGCGGCCGAGATGGTGGCCAGCGTCTTGTGCTTGAGGTCGAGCCGCTCGGGCACGCTCTCCTGCACCAGCTCGACACCAGCGACGGCTTCTTCGATGGAGGCACACATGGTGAGCGGACCGACGTTGTCGATCGGCAGGCCAAGCTGATCCCACGCTGTCGATGCGTTGGCGAACACTTCGGCCAACACTTGTTCGGCCGTGGGGGAGGGGTCGTAAGCCTTGACCGCAACGCCTAACAGCCGTAGACGAGCGGCCCAGCCGCTGCCGATAACACCGCAGCCGATAACGGCCGCGTAGGTGGGCAAGCCCTCAGCCATGCTTGATCAGTTTGAGTTT
>JAYTKG010000173.1:0-4932 GCA_043730435.1 Acidimicrobiia bacterium
GATAACAGTCACTGTCGCTTGCTGGACTGGTTCACCCCGCGTGAACAGGTCAAACGCAACACAAAGACATTGGCCAGCACGGTAGCTGCCGCATTCCTAAACCGTGCGTCGCAGGTTCGAATCCTGCCGGGGGCGCCCTAGAAATATAGCACAACCAGGGCATTTATCCTGGTCAGGACTTTGAGGCATTTACCGCCATTGTCACCCAATGACCGTCATTTCTCATCCAAATTGGGAAAAGTGTGGGAAGAGATTGGGAAGGGCCGCCGAAATGGGAGGGCGATTTGGCCCTCGCTGCGCCCGTAGGTTGACCCCTTTGCCGGGGTCGGCTCCCGACGACTTGGGACGACCGTCGCCTGTCGGGCAGTGATGACCGGATCGTTCTGCTGACCCAAAAAGTGTGCTGCTCTTCCGTTCGCCGTGGCTCTGTATATAGGTGTTGGAGGATCGATTGGAGATCGGCATGGCCATCACTGTTGTAGCCACGAGGCGTCAAGCACTCATGAACATCGAGCAGGCGGCAGACCGCCTCGGCGTGTCGGTGCGACACATGCGCCGCCTCGTCAGCGAACGAAGAATCCCCTACCTCAAGTGGGGGCACCTGCTTCGATTTGATCCCAACGTCATCGACGAGTGGCTCGACGGCCACGTCGTTCCCGAAACACGTATGGGAAAACGCTGAGACGCTGGTGCCCGCGTGAGAGCGGGACACGTTCGACCATGTCCGGCTCTCCGTCGGCGTTGTGCGAGCGGGACGTCCTGCCGCTGTTGCTGTCGGTAGCGTGTCGAGATGGTCGTAAGCGTCGCCAACCTGTCGACCGTCGCACCCGATGAGTTCGTTGCGGCGCGCGATGCGATCGTGAAGGCATTGCGGCAAGACAAGCGCCGAGACGAGGCGGCGGAGGTTGCGGCGTTGCGTCGACCGAGTCCTGTCGACTGGGCGATCAACTGCGTAGCGACAGACTCGGCCGAACTGATCGAGAAGGTCTTGGCGGTGGTGACTGCAGTGAGGGACGCGCAGGCGGCTGCGTTCGATGAAGGCGGCCGCAGTGATCGGCTCCGTGACGCAGTTGGGGAGGGCAGGTCGGTTGGCGCGGAACTGCGGCTCGCTGCCGAAGCGGTATTGCGTCGTGCTCAGCGACCAAAGAGTGACATGGCGGCTCTGGCGACGCGGGTGAATGAGGTGATGGCGAACACCAACTTGCTTGAGTTGTTACGTATCGGGCATCTCGGTATGCGGTCGGTCGCAGACGCTGACCCGTTCGCAGGAATGCAAGAGCCGCAGACGCGATCTGGTGCCCAGGCGACTGCTGCGAAACAGCGAGGACCGGCGAAGTCGAAACCGGCGCCTGTTGTTGATGCCGAGGTTGAGTTACTTAAGGCGCGAGCAATCGAGTTGGAACAAGCACGTCACGCCGCAGCGACGGCATTGGCAGCCGCGAAGTCTGAATTGGAGGCTGCTGAAGGCGCTCACGGCCGTACGGTTGATGCACTGCGAATGGCTGAGGCCGACGCCAAGCAGACGCAGAAGCGCTTGGCCGCAGCGCAAGCCGTGGTCGAAGTTGCTGAGCGTTCGTGGCGATACGTGCGGGCCGACTCCTGAGTGATGTTCGGGCCGGGAGGGGTAGGTTGCGTTATGGCCTATTGGTACAACGTGAAGACGCGTCAGGTGGAGACGGATGAGAACCGCAGTCCCGATGCCGACGTGCTTGGTCCGTACGAGACACGTCAGGCGGCCGAAGGTGCGCTTGCGGCTTCGAAGCAACGCAACGTTGCTCACGACGCCAGTGACACTGCGTGGAATGGCGACGACCAAACGTCTTCGTGATTGACGTGCGCGTTTCGCTGCTCCATCGCTTGGTGAGGAATCGTTGGTTGGAATTCAAATCGGCTCAGTAGTCGGGTGAAGAATCTGATATGGATTTGTTGGCTTAGACGCGCGGCGTGCCGATGTGGGTCGCCTGCATCGATCCTTCACTGTATACCGGGGACGATGCGGTGCGTGACCTTGACCCGGTTTCTTGGACACGGGGTTTTGTGAGATTCATTGCTGGTGGGCTTGTCGCCAGCGTTCATGGTACTCGGCTGGTGTGAGGTGATCGAGGCCGGCTTGGTGGCGTTGCCGGTTGTAGAACACCTCGATGAATTCGAACAGGTAGGCGTGTGCTTCGGCGCGTGTGCGGAAACGTATCGACCCGCGGATCCATGCGATCTCGACCTTCAGGCGCGCCCAAAACGATTCGATGGCTGCATTATCGAACGCGTCGCCAACGCTCCCGAACGACAGTCGGACATTGGCGTTCCCGCCGTCACCGCGAAGTCGTACGACGTGTACTGCGAGCCGTGATCAGCATGATGAATGACCTGATCGGGTTCGCCGGTACGAGCGAGCGCCATCGTTAACGCAGACACCGCGAGCGCGGTGTCTTGAGTGTCACTGGTGTCCCACCCAACGATGCCGTGATGGCACAGATCACGGATCCCGGCGAGGAACAGTTTGCCTTCATCGGTCGGGAACTCGGTGAAATCCGCGACCCATCTTTCGTTCGGGTTAGCCGCCACGAAATCCCGGTTCAACAAGTCCTCCGTCGGGTCGCCATCGTGACGGGAACGTTTCCATTTCCGGCGGGAATGGGCCCCTTGCAGGCCGTTGATTCGCATGATCCGAGCAACCCGCGACCGGGCGATCCGAATGCCACGACGGTGGAGCTGGCCGAGCACCCGAGGAATCCCATACGTTCGACGTGATCCCTCATGAATCTCGATGATGATCTCACCCAACTCGGCATCCGCGCGTTCGCGTGCCGACGGTGTGCGGGTCGACCACTCGTAGAACGATGATCGGGGCACCCCGACAAGGGTGCACATCCGCTCGACAGAGAACTCGATCCGATGGTCCTGGACGAAGCGCAAGCGGATCACCGCATCGTCTCTCGGGCGAAATACGCGGCTGCCCGTCGCAAGATTTCTTTGTCCGTGCGGAGCTCGATCACTTCCTTACGTAACCGCAGGAGTTCGTCTCGTTCGGACTCGCTCACACCACCAGGATCGACGTCGCGAACCTTCTTGTCTCGGGCGTTACGCACCCAATTCCACAACGTGCCCTCGTTAATCGATAACGACCTGGCAACCTCGGCGATCGATCGGCCCGAGGATTCAACCAGTTCCACCGCGTCACGACGGAACTGCTCCGGATACTTTGCTGGACGGGCCATACAGCCCTCCTTCCTACACGGTTTCCCGCGTAATCAGGTGTCCAAGAAACCGGGTCAACATCAGCGTCGACCGCAAGATGGCGCGCGATATCGAGCGCGGCATAAGGGCCGGAGTGTGTGGGCTGATCGATCTTGTTTGGCGGGGCTATTGGGCGGTGATACCGAGCAGATTTCGGCGACGATCGCCTGTCGCAGACGATGACACGTTGTTGGCCTGAGTTGGCAGTGGTCGCCGTCACCACCCTTCGTTCCCCCGCCCGATATAGCGCTTGTTTCAGGGTTTCGATGATGCTGGAAGGCGATCGATCGCGGCTTGGGCACGGACCGCTACTTGTTGCTGCCAAGCTTTGATGCCTGAAATCAGGTCGCCATGATCCTTTACAAAGGCGGCTGTGAAGGTCTGCATGATGCCCCAAAGTCGGTCGACGTAGCCAACCTTCTGTTGGCAGTCCCAGTCTGCAAGCGCAATGGCGACCTCTTCGGTCGTTGGTGCATCATCCAGCCCGGACTGCCCGGGCGACTTGGCGTCGCGGTTCACGCTTGAAGCCATCTCGGCTTCGGCCGGGGAGACGTACTGGTAACCGTTCGAGTTCATGCAGTCCGCCCACGCTGCGGCGGTTTGGGCAATCACCGGGTCGTTAGCCATTTCGGCGTCGACGGCGCCTAGGGCCTCGTTGAAGCTGGCAATTGCAGGAGCGACCGCGGCGCCGTTTGGTGGGTAGATCTCGTTGTAGGCACGCCATTGACAGTTGCCGGACCCCATGATGAGGTCGTTCAGCGTCGGGTTCTGGAGTTGTGCCATGAAGGGAGCCCATCGTTCGTCGGTGTCCCTTGATCCGGCGGGGATTCCGTAACCGTAGAGAGCCCGATAGTTGCCGTCGCGTGGACCATTCACAAATGTTGGCTGTGGGAGCGGGTCGGGGCGATGGGTGTAGGTAAGGCCGCGCTCTGCCACGCAGCGATCGATCACTGCTTCGATGCCGCGAAAAACGACGAGATCCCACTCCGGTGTCGTAGCCACGAGTTCTTGCGGAGTTAAGGGCTCGTTTGGTCGGTAGACCACCGAAGGAACCGGCAAAGTTGTTAACGGCACGGATCGAGTGTTGTTCTCGGCAGACGGCGTGGTGGAAGTCGATTCCGTCACGTTGGCTACAGATGTTTCGGATCCTTTCACCAAGATCGGGTCTCCGAGCCCTCGAACCGTCGCCAGGCCCGCTATGGCAGCGATCACGGCAGCGGCACAAGTCGTGACGATCACCCATCGTCGGCTTTTGTGACGCCTTGGCGTCGTCCCTGCGTCCAGAATCAAGACCGGGCCGACATCCTCGTTGTCGTCTCGCGCTATGGCCAATCGGGGCTCACCGAAGGCTGCTTTCCGGATCGCCTCGAACACATCATCATGAACTTCAGCTACCTCCGGCCGGCAGGCGGCGAAAACTTCGATCGCGTCGATAGTCATTGGCTTTCTCCACATTGAAGGAACTTACGAATGCGATTGAGGCGTGAACCAACTGTCCCCGGCAGGAGGCCGAGCGCGTCACCTGCGTCGCGGTACGACAAACCTTCCCAAGCGACAAGGATCAACAGCTCGCGGTCATCGGGGTCCAACCTGCTCACCGCGGCCAGGACTCGGCGAGCCTCATCGGCACTATCAATCCTGTCGTCCGTGTCGACTCCATCCTGGGGTGGCACGTGCTCGACCGTTGAGAGCCGCTCA
>JAYTKG010000174.1:0-10075 GCA_043730435.1 Acidimicrobiia bacterium
GTAGTCGTGATACGAAGGCGTGCGGTAGATCTCAACCACTTTCGTGAGATCGACCGTTCCCTTTTCCTTTCGCGTCTTCCACACCTGCTCGTTTAATGCCCCGCCTTCGAAGGTGCCCGATTGCACCAGATCAATCGTCTTGTCGTGAGACCCGGAGAATCCGGCCGGCCCATTGAAGCTGTCGGGTCCGAGCCCGGCTTGGTCCAGGAAGTATTGCGGCATGAGCCGCCCGGACGTGGACGACTCGCTACCAAACGTGAACCGTTTGCCGTTGAACGCCGAGAGGCCAGCGGTGTCCGTTATCGGTGCGATACCTGACGCTGCGTTGGCAATGAAAACCGAATGGAATGCCTCATCGATATCGCGTTGGGCCACTACCTTGGCACCAGGAGTTTGCAGCGAAGCCTGCACGCCCGTGAGGCCACCGAACCACACGAGGTCGAGGTCACCAGCACGGAAGAGACTTACCGCGCTCGCATAATCGGCAACCGGTACGTATTCAACCTTCACCTTCAGCTTGTCAGCAAGGTAGGCAGATACCTGCCCGTACAGTCGATTGAGCTTCTCCGGGTCTTGATCGGGGATGGCACTGATCCGCAGCGCTCGACTCCGCTCTTTCATAGCGACCGAACTGTCGGTCATAGCCTTGGCAGTGCTCGACGCTGGCGCAGCGGTGGTTGATGCGGGTAGCGCTGTGGTTGCTGGCGTCACCGCGACGGTCGTCGGGATTTGCGTGGTGGCGGCGGCCGTGTTGGTGGCCGAGGATAAACCACATGCGGACAGCACCATTCCAAGAGCGGCGGCTCCGGTGATGGCGACAAATCGTCGTCGAGAAAAGGTCATGCGGCACCCTAAGCATCACCGCCGATCCGCACCGCCGCATCCACCCAGTGTTTCGCAACCCGTAAGGACAGGAATACTCACACCTGCGCACCCGGTTCGTTCGCCATGTGGCACAGTTCTGTTATGCATCGATATCGGCGTGTGGTTGGCATCGCCTGCATCGTCGCGCTCCCAGCATGCAGCTCCGCTCCAGCCTCCACGGCGCCATGCCCGCCGAGTTTGTTTGCCAGCAAGCGGACGCTCGTCATTGCCCATGCCGGAGGCGAAGGGCTCGGGCCAGCCAACACGATCGAGGCAATGAAACTGTCGATGGCCGCCGGCGCCGACGTGAACGATGCCGATGTGCACATCACCTCTGACGGTGTACTCGTTGCTCTTCACGATGACTCCGTCGATGCCACTACTGACGGCACCGGCATGGTCGCGGACATGACCTTCGCCGAGCTTGAGAAGTTGGACGCCGGCGCCAAGTTCGCCGGGCCGAACAACGACTTTCCGTTTCGCGGAAAGGGCGTGAAGATTCCGACCGTCGAGCAGATCCTCACGACGTTTCCGAAAACGCTGACATCACTCGAGTTCAAGGTGCACGGTGATGCACCGAAGGCAATGTGCACGCTGCTGCGACGGCTGAAACAAACCAAGAATGTCTATATGTCCTCCAGGACCGACGACATGATCGAGGAGTTCAACACCCTCTGCCCCGAGGTGGTGAGCACCGTCACCGATGCCATGGTGCCCATCATGCGGGAGGCCCAAGCCAGCGGGCGAGCCTGGTGCTCACCGGTGCCCATTGGTCAACCGCCCTTCAGCGAGGTTCGGATGACAGCAGCCTCGCTGAAGTGGTCGCATAACCACGGGCTGGCTACGTTCACATGGACCGTCGATAACCCCAAAGACATTACCAATCTGGTGAACCTCGGCGTCGACGCCATCTACACAACACGACCCGACGTTGCTCGCAAGATCGTTGATGAACTCAAGCCGGACAAGAGCCCGGGTAAGCGACCGTCGGCCATGCCAGCGACCACGACGTAGAGATCCTCCATCGTGTCGATATCTCGGTGCGACGGCAGCATCGTGGTGCGAAGTCCCAGCCGATCAAGCTGACGCCGTTGCGCCGCACCGGTCTGCGATGTGCTCATGGGAACGTCTTTGAACACGGCTATCACGTCAACACCGCGGCGCAGGCCGAGAGCCCAGTAGCCGCCATCGTCGGCCGGACCAAGCACGGCATCGGCGCCATCAGCCAGTGCCGTGAGCCCGGCTGACAGGTGTTCCGCGGCGACCTGTGGAGTGTCCATCGCTATCACAATGCCAGCATCATCAACGTCGCAGAACGCTGCCGCCAGCCGCTCAGCCAGGCCATTGCCGCGCTGCGGTGTGACCTCAAAGATGTCGGGGATCCACGGACCAGGTTCACCGTCGAGCACCAGCACATGTCGCGCGGCGGGCACCGAAGCCGCCGTATCCAACGTGTCGAGCAGGCATGCCCATGCGACATCACACGCCTGCTCAAGGGAGAGCGGTGGGCACAGACGCGTTTTCACCCGTCCGATCACGGGGGCTTTGGCGATGACCATCATCGCCCCGGGAAGGACGTCGGTCACCCCATTACCGAAGTTGTCGTGGCGACCCGACCGGGCCGCTCATCCCTACGCTCAACGGATGCCGAGGTTGGCATCGTTGCCTTTCGGCTGACCGCTCGCGATACGCAGCATGGCGTTGGCGGGAACGGAAAGCGGTGCGGTGGTGCGGGTGATCAGCAGATCGGTATCGACCACCCCGTTACGAACAGTGGGACCAAACGCACTCCAGAACGCGCCATCGGCTGTGATGCAGAGCTCTGGTGCCAGGTCGGCCAGACCCGCAATGACACCGATGCCGTCGAGTTGGGCTCGACCCCGCGCCACGATGGGCCGCACAACGTGATCCTCGTCTGGCACCCCCCAGCCGCGATGAAGCACACACAGCCGCTCATGGTCCTGTGGTGTGAGGTCATCTGATGTGGTAGCCAGCCGCACCTTGATGCCGCGTGACACCAGTTCGGGAATGGCCTCGGCCACGAGCCGCCAGTTGTCGTCGCCGCGTTTCGTGTCGTTGGCGAGAGCATCGGGGGCATCGAGTGAGATCTGAATATGCACCTGCTTGCCTGCAAGCGCCTCGGTGACTCGCTCAAGACGGGGACCGTGGAACAGCGTGGCGTTGGACAACACGACCGTCGGCAAGATCTCGGACATGGCTGCGATGGTTGCGGGCATGGAAGCAACCATGAACGGCTCGCCACCCGTGACGCCAAGTTGCCGGAAGCCAAGCTCTTTCGCTTCGTGCGCGCGTTCCAGCATCCAGGACGAATCGACCATGCGGCGGGCCACGTTCGGACCCGACTCGGTGAGGCAGTAGGAGCACTCAAGATTGCAGTGGTAGTTGGCGTAGAACCAGACCCGTTCGCCCAACAGACCCGACTCAACCGCCTCGGCAACGGCGGTCATGCCGCACGCGCAAAGCCGTCGGCCGCAAGCCGAGTGATAGTGCCGTCGCCGACCGGCAACTCAAGCGACGTGGCAAAGCGGTTCAGCAACATGGTGGCGCCGATCAACAACGTGAGCTCGACGATCTCGTGTTGTGCGAAGTGTCTGGACATCTCCGTGCCAATGGCCGTTGGCACCGCTCCGATGTTTCCCGCCACGGCGTTATTCCACGCAATCAATGCTCGGTCACGGGGGTCTTTGAATCGATCAGCGGTATCGAAACCTTGTTCATTGCGCAGCGCCCGAACCTGTTCGGTCGCAAGGCCGGAGTCAAGGGCGACCGGTGTGTGACTGTCAATGCAGTAGCGACACGCCAACAGAGCCGACGTGCGGAGGATGACAATCTCCTTGGTGCGAAAGTCGACGGCAGAAGGGCTCAGGATGGCACCAAGGAAGGGAAGGGCAACTTCGAGCAGCTCCGGCACGTGAGCGAGCGCCGCCGTTATTGGCCCGGGATCACCGCCGGCGTAGAACGGCTTGGCAAGCAGCGGAGCCTGATCTTCGGGCAAAGGAGTAACAACGGCCATGCCGTGACCTTAGTAACCAGGGCGCTACCGTGCGGTGGAAAGCTATTACGACTTGCGAAACTTCGCGTAGAACAGCCCCGAGGCGGCCCTAAGTGCGACACGATACAACCATGGCTCGCCCTGCTCATGTCCTGGTCACCGGAGGCGCTGGCTTTATCGGTTCGCACATAGTTGACGAGCTCGTGGCCGAGGGCATTGAGGTGACCGTGCTCGACAATCTCGATCCGGCTGCCCACAACGGTCGGCCCAGCTACTTGAATCCGCAGGCACACTACGTATGGGATGACGTCCGCAATGCCGACGCGTGGCGACACGTGCTTCCCGGCGTCGAAGCGGTCTGTCATCAAGCGGGCAAGGTCGGCCTAGGCGTCGACTTCGGCGATGCTGCCTCGTACGTGGATCACAATGACGTCGGGCTGGTGGTCGGGCTTGGTGTGCTGCACGAGCGCGGCTTCGAAGGCACATTCGTTTTGGCGTCCAGCATGGTGGTGTATGGCGAAGGTCGATACCGCTGTTCGGTCGATGGCGTTGTACGACCGGCGCCACGGGCATGGGACCAGCTGATTGCGGGGAACTTCGAGCCTCCGTGCCCACGTTGCGGTCGTAGCCTGACGGCCGAGCCAATCCCCGAGGACGCCCCCCTCGAACCACGTAACGTGTATGCCGCCACCAAACTTCACCAGGAACACCTGCTGGAAGCATTCGCCCGAGAGCACGCTGTCACCGCGTCGTCGTTGCGTTATCACAACGTGTACGGCCCGCGTATGCCTCGAGACACACCGTACGCCGGGGTCGCCAGCATCTTTCGCTCGGCGCTCGCCGCCGACAAGGCGCCACAGGTGACCGAAGACGGACGTCAGATGCGGAACTTCGTCCACGTACGTGACGTCGCGCATGCCAACGTTTTGGCCCTCCATCGACACGACAGGACCACCAACGCCTGGAACGTCGCCTCACCGCAGCCACGGTCAGTCGGAGACATGGCCTGTTCGCTAGCTCGGGCCTTCGGCAGTCATGAGGGTGACCAGTTGTGGCCGGTTGTCACCGGAGCTTTCCGGCTCGGCGATGTTCGCCATGTGTTTGCATCCGCAACAAACGCTACAGAATCACTCGGCTTCACCGCCAAGGTCGGCTTCGACGATGGCATGGCCGAGTTTGCACGATCCACCATGCGGGCCTCCGCCTCACCGCTACCGCTTATCGAAAGCACGGTCTCGACATGAAACTTCCCGCAGCTATCAAGGCACTAGATGACAAAGCCAGCGATCTCATCATCGGACTGATGCGCATCGTGGTAGGCACCCTTTGGCTCGCCAACATTGAATGGAAGCGCCCGCCTGACTTTGGCTTCAAGGCCAAGAACGGTCTGTACAAATACGTCGACTCCGCCGTCCGCAACCCGGTCCTCGGCGTGCACAAGTACTTCATTCAGCATGTGGTGCTGCCCAACTACACGTTCTTCGGATGGATCACACTCTTCACCGAGGTCGCGCTGGCCGTCACCCTCATCCTCGGGTGGCACACGCGCATCGCGGCTTTGGTCGGCGCGTTCATGTCCATCAACATTGGCCTGTCGGTGCTCTACTACGACAAGGCCGTCGAGTGGCCGTGGTCGTACTACCTGATGTTCGCAGCCCACCTGCTGATCTTTGCCATTGCCGCCGGCAAGCACATTGGACTCGACGGGGTGCTGAAGCGCAACGGTGCTGCTCGTCGTAGCGCCCTTCGGGCACTCGGTCTCGTGTCGGTTGTTGTTGCTGTCCTCGGACTTATTGTGGCCCGAAACACTGGGTTTGCTGCCAAACAGGGTGCCCTACTTGGGTGGGCCCGAGGGGAGCTGAAGGTGCTGTGGTTCACCCCGATGAGCGCGCTGCTTACCTTGGTGTTTGGCGTACTGGGCGTGGCGTCAGCACAGCTTCGACGCAAGGAAATCGGCCTCGTCGGCGCGGCCGGATTCGCGGTGATGGCGCTGTTCACGCTGCTGCAATGGCGAGCGCTGGACGCCGGGGGCTGGACCGGAGGGATCTTCGGCGGTACCGGTGCAAACATGGCGTTCTGGGCGCTGATGGCACTCGGTATGGGCCGCTGTGCCTTTGGTACGTCGTCTTCCACGGATGCGGTTATGACCGACGCCGCCACGCCATTGATGAAGAAGCGCGCGCCGGCTGCATGAAGCTTTCCCGGGCGACACTGCTCGCCTCTTCCGCCATGTTCGCCCTAGTGCTCGCAAGCGTGATGTGGGGTCGACGCGTCCAGACCGATGCTCGGGTCAAGCTTGGCGCCGCCCCTCTTGTCGGAGCATGGAAGTGGCGACCCGGCTTCGGCACACTGCTACCGATCGCGGTCGGCATCGTTGCGCTCGTCGCCCTCCCCCGCATCGCGAGCCGAGCCCGATTTGCTCTGGCGGTGGCGTCCACCTCCGTTGGCGCGGTGGCGTTCACGTTGGCCCTTGCGGCTTCCGACGGTTGGTCGCATGTGCTTGACGCGGTGGTTCATCCGACCGAGTACTGGGCGAACCTCGCCACCCTTCCTCCTGCTGGCGACATGCTTCGTCACTACGGAACAATCGACTTCCTCCTGAAGTACAGCGTGCACGCCAAGGGGCACCCACCCGCGTTCTTCCTCTTACTAAAGACGTTGTCCGCGGTTGGGCTTGGACATCCGTGGGTGGCGGGTGCGTTGAGTTATATCGGCGTCGCCGTCCTTCCGGTCGCCGTGTTGTTGACCGTTCGCGCGGTTACATCAGAGAACGCCGCACGCACCACTGCCCCTTTCCTGGCCCTCGCCCCGTACGCAGTATGGATGGGAACTTCGGCCGACGCGCTGTACACCGCGGTGGCTGCATGGGGTGTCGCGTGCCTGACCCTGGCGCTGCACACGGCATCTCGTCGCAACCGCTGGATCCTGGCCTTCTCCGGGGGCTTGGCGCTGGCCGTGGGCCTTTTCTTCACCTACGGCCTGGTGCCGTTTCTCCTCCTGCCCGTCATTATCACTATCGCCTTGCGACCGTCGCGGCACGTAATTTTCGAGACCGCCGGCCTGGCGTTCGCGGCTGCCGCTTTGGTCACGATCACATTCCGAGTCACAGGCTTCTGGTGGTTCGACGGCGTTCGAACAACGCGCACGTTCTACTGGTGGGGCACGGCCCAGTACCGGCCGTGGCGCTACTTTCTTGTCGGGAACCTCGGGTCCTCGCTCATTGCCGTCGGCCCGGTTGTAGCACTCGGACTGGCAGCGTTGCGACAGCGCACCATCTGGTGGATTGTTGGCGGCGGACTGTTCTGCCTTCTGGTCGCGGACGTATCGCAGTACTCCAAGGGCGAAGTCGAACGTATCTGGCTGCTCTTTTTTCCCTGGCTCATTCCTGCTGTGGTTGCGCTCCCCAAGCGTCGGGCCTTGCTCGCAATTCACGCAACGAGCGCGGTTGTTCTCCAGACCTGGTTGGTTTCGAAATGGTAGAAAGCAACGACCAAACGCACTGGGACAAGGCTTGGGACCATCGCGATCCTGATGGCACCAGTTGGTACCAGCCTGAACCGACCATGTCACTTGCGTTGATAGATATGGTTGCGCCCGGGCCTGACGCCGGAATTGTTGATGTCGGCGGCGGAGCGTCATACCTTGTCGACCACCTGATCAACCGCGGCCACCGCGATGTCACGGTTGTTGACATAGCCGCGGAAGCGCTCACTCACGCCCAGTCTCGACTAGCTGACCGACCCGGAGTTCACTGGATCGTTGCTGATGCAACGACATGGCGGCCAGGTCGCACCTTCGATCTGTGGCACGACCGAGCTGTCTTTCACTTCCTTACCGACCAGGCGCAGCGCGCCAGCTATATCCGCACAGCTACAGAATCCATCGTCTCCGGCGGTCACCTCATCATCGGCACGTTCGCGTTCGACGGACCAACCATGTGCAGCGGACTGCCGGTGCGCCAGTACGACGCCGCTTCACTTGCGGAAGAATTCGATGCTGGCTTTCGGCTCATTCACAGCACCGTCGACGATCATGTGACGCCAAGCGCGGGCAAACAGCGGTTTACCTTCGTCGTTCTGCAGCGCCGATGACCGATACCTCATCACGCGGATGGAGAGTCTTGCGGTTCGCTCTCGGTGTGCTCTACGTCGCCTTCTTCGTGCAGCAGGTACGAGCGAAAGGCTTTCCCTTCGATCGTGAGCGCCTGTTTCTCTGGATCGGTGGCGCGCTCGCTATTTCCTGCCTTGGCCGACCGTGGCGACGGGCGCTGCAACTCGCAGCCGACTGGGTACCCCTTGCAGCAATCCTCGTGCTGTATGACATTTCTCGCGGACTGGCGGACAATATCGGCGCGCCTGTCCAAAGACAACTTCCGATTCGGGTGGAGAAGTTCATGTTCTTCGGCCATCTTCCAACCGAGCTCCTGCAGAAGCGGTTCTTACCAACGGGAAGCAGTATTTCGTGGTGGGAGTTGGGGATCTCCGTCATCTATGCATCGCACTTTCTTATTCCCTTCCTTACTGCCGGCATTCTGTGGTCTCGGTCGCGGAGCGAATGGCGTCGCTGGGTGAACCGATTTCTGCTCATCAGCTTGGGCGGGCTCCTCACCTATGCCATTTTGCCGGTCGCTCCGCCGTGGATGTCATCGAGGAACGGCCTCTTACCCCCGCTCGAGCGGCCTATCGGGCGCGGCTGGGGTCGCGTACACTTTACGGCCGCGACCAAGCTGCTCGATGAGGGACGGATCGTGCTGAATCCGGTGGCGGCGATCCCTTCGCTACACGCGGCCTATTCGATGCTGCTCGTCTCGTTCATGTGGAAACGGGTGCGACAACCCGTGCTGCGATGGGCGATGTTGAGCTACCCGATCGTGATGTCATTCGCGCTGGTCTACGGCGCAGAGCACTACGTCATCGACATTCTCATTGGTTGGCTCTACGTGTGGTTCGCCTTTCTTCTGGCGCGACGCTTGGAAGCATGGTGGACCCTTCGAAGGCTCAAGACATCTGCCCAGGGAGGCACCTGACATGGAACCAGCAGTTGGTATCTTTGGAGGCTCAGGCCTCTACTCCCTTCTTGACAACCCTGAGGTTGTCTCGGTTGAGACCCGGTTCGGTGAACCATCGTCACCGTTACACATCGGTTCGATCGACGGCAGACGCGTGGTGTTCCTGCCGCGCCACGGAGACCACCATCAGTGCCCAGCGCACCGGGTGAACTATCGAGCGAACCTGTGGGCGATGCAATCGGTCGGAGTTAAAGCCATTCTGGCGCCGTGCTCGGTCGGCTCGCTCCAGCGCGAAATGGAACCCGGCCACTTCGTCGTCATCACCCAGTTTGTCGATCGAACCTCGGCGCGAGCCGACACGTTCTTTGACGGCCCCGAAGTGAAACACACCTCTATGGCGCACCCGTATGACGCGCACCTGTCGGCGGTGCTCGCCCAAGCTGCGGCTGACGAAGGCGTAACGGTGCACACCACCGGCACGGTTGTCGTCATTCAAGGGCCGAGGTTTTCCACGCTGGCCGAATCACGTTGGTTCTCTTCCATGGGTTGGCACGTCGTGAACATGACGCAATATCCGGAAGCCGCCCTCGCCAACGAGATCGGCATTCCCTATGGCGGCCTTGCTCTCGTCACCGACTACGACGCCGGTCTTCATGGCGACGACGACATCGCACCCGTCACCATGGAACAAGTCTTCGCGTTCTTCAACGCCAACATCTCACGGGTGCGTGGCGTGCTGTCGCGTGCCGTTTCCTTGGTGGAGTTCGCATGACCGGTTTACGACTCATCACCTACTTGTCGCCCGGCCTTCCGATGGCGTTCTTCCAAACCATTGCCGCCGCGCTCGGACCCGACACAACGTTGTTGGCCGATCCTCGCGCTTCGGGGCCGGTACCCGGCGAGGTTGACCCATTCTCCGACGGTCGGGCTGACATCGGATTTATGTGCGCCCCCGCTTTCTTGGCCATGCGGCGCGGCGTGGCCAACCCAGCCGTGCGGCTGCTCGGGTTAGCTCCCGTGTTCGATGACCCTCGCGCTAACGGGAAGCCGCTCTACCACGCAGACGTTGTGGTGCGGGCCGACGATGCGGCCCAGACGTTTGGGGATTTGCGAGGCCGACGGGTCGGATACAACGACGCCATCTCGTTGTCGGGTCGTTTGGCACTGTTGATCCATCTCGCCAAGATGGG
>JAYTKG010000175.1:0-6701 GCA_043730435.1 Acidimicrobiia bacterium
TCGTCAAGATTCCGTGACGATACGCCAGGCAGTTGCTTTGTGCGTTCACTCTGTTACCAAGCGCAGTAACGAGCGGATCAGTCAAGCACTGATCGTAAACGACGCCCACGGCGACGCGTTAGGCGGTGTACCAACCCGCCAGATCCACCAACAGGTCGGCGGCGACGGTGGTCTGCAATGACACTCCTCCGTTTTCGACCAGCGTCGTGACGTGGTTGGCGATGGTCTGTCCGTTCTCGACGTTGAGATTGGATGTGCTGGGTAGGGCCTGACCCTGCGGGTAGACCGTAACGAATCCGGGTGCGGCTGCGTCAACGACGGTGGTGTTGGCCACGATGGCCAACACGCCGACGGCGGGTACGACGCGCTGACCGACCACGGCGAGATTTGTGTTGCTGCCGCCTATCGGTTTGGTGCCGTTACGTGTGTCGAGCAGTCGGGTGGGGCCCGCGGGAACGAACAGCCCGCTGCGCAAGGCCGGCCCGTTCCCGCCTGCGGTGAAGTAGCCGACGACATCGACAATGAGGTGGGCGCCGTTGGACGTGAGCAGCGAAATGGCTCCGCTGTCGCCCAGTTTCACGATGACCTGGTTGGCGCGTGTCTGCCCGACATGATCGAGGTTGATGTTGGACACCTGTGGCGCGTTCCCGCCGGCTGGCCATACCGTGACGTAGCCGGGTGCGCTGGCGTCGTCGGCTGTCACATTGAGCACCACCGCTTCGGCTCCGCTGGCTGGCACACCAACCGATCCGGCAACCGTTACGGTGCGCTCGGCGTTGTCTCCGGGTTTGGGCCCAAGGCCACGAGTGTCGTAGAGACGTTGAGGCGACGGTAGCGGCACAAAGCGACCGTCGACGGAACCAGGCGACAACGTGTAGTAGCCGAACACGTCTACCAGAAGATGTGCGCTGGTGGTCGGCAGTACCGTGATGGCACCGTTGCTGCCGGGCGACACCGTGACAAGGTTCGGCGCGGTTTCCCCCCTACGGACGTTGATGTTGGAAACGTTCGGCATGACCGCACCGCTCGGCCACACGGTGACGAACCCGGCGTCGGCGGCGTCAACAGCCGTGACATTCACGACCACGGCGGTGGCGCCAAGCCCGGGCACGCCACCAACGCCGGTCACACCGATGTCCACCGGCACGTTGGCCTGAGGTTTGGCGCCGAGGTTGCGCGAATCGAAGAGGCGTACCGGCAGGAGAGGAACGTACTTGCTTTCACACATCGCGGTCGGCTCGAACGTGGCGACCAGCGACTGCCCGGCCGCGGCGGTGACCGCATGGACTCGAGCTCCCCCGTCGGACCACCGGACGAAGCGCTGGGTCATGCCGTTCACACACTGCTCTGCCGGAACCTCAACGCTGTTTTGAAAACCCGACACGGTCTCGATGGCGAACGGGAGAGCCTGCGTGATGCCACTGATCACCGCGTTGGTGGCGATGTTCGACGTGACTGGAACGGTGATCCGGGTGGGCTTGATTTCGATCGACGTCGTGGTGGAAACGTTGCTGGCATCGGTGGCCGTCAGCGAGATGAGAAACGACGTGTCACCCAAGAACTCATGGCCGCTCGTCGGGATTGGAAGCGACACCGAACTGCCGGGTTGATTGCTGATTTCCGGGTGGGTGTGGGTGTCGTGCTTGAACACAATGGTCCATGACAGCTTGTTGGCCGCGAGGGCTGCGCCGTTGGCGTCCGTTGCGGTGCCCGTAGCCACCACCGTTTGACCGGCGGCGAACACGAAGCCGTTGGCCGGACTGGTGATGGTGACGTTCGGGCCGTTGCCGACCTTGATCTTGATGGGGTTGGCGTTGACGGTGACGCCACCTCCAGTCACTTTCAGTAGTGCGTTGTAGGTGCCTCCGTTGACGTAGCGGTGGACGGGTGAGGCTTGCGTCGATGTCGTACCATCGCCGAAGTTCCAGAGGTACGACACGGGGTTGCCGGACGGATCGGTGGCGGCACCGGTGAAGGTCACGTCACGGCCGACCGGCCCGGTGACGGCGTTGGCCGACGCTGTCTGCACGATGGGGTGCGGGCCGTAGGTGAGACGGCGCAGGTTCCCGGTGAAGACGTCGAGGAAGTAGATGTTGCCGTCCGGGCTGACATCGACCCACACCGGAGCCTCATCGAGATTGTTCGTCTGCAGTTTGTGCACGAGCCCAGAGTTGGTCGTGGGTTGTCCGCTGGCATCAGGCACCATCCATGAGATGGTCGATGACGGATAGTCGCCGTAGATGTACGCGCCGCCCAGGGGAAAGTTGCCGCTGCGGTACATCTGACCGCCGATGATCGCCTTATTGAAACAACACGCCACACCCGCCGTATGTCCGTAGGTGAGCGCCGGTCCGGTCACGCCGGCCGGGCAGGCCACACCGTTCTTGGGGAGCCCGAGCGGACCTTCACACAACGGCCAACCGTAATTGGCTCCGGCCTGACCAACGTTCACTTCCTCATACGCGGTCTCGGCCACGTTGCCGCCAACGTCGCCGATCCACAGTGGCAATGCCGGAGCACCCTGCGGATTGGCCGTCGTGCGAGCGCGCTCAAACTGGCTTCGATACGGATTCCGCAGCCCGTAGGCCCAGATCTCTCGAATGGTCTTGCCGGGGATCTGCGGGTTGTCGATCGGCACCGAACCGTCCGGATTGATCCGCAGCACCTTGCCGAATACGTTGCTCAGCTCCTGCGACAGGCTGGCCAGCGCATCGCCGATGGTGAGGTAGAACTTGTGGTCGGGACCAATGTCGAGCGAGCCGCCAATGTGATTCGTCGGGTCGGCGTAGACCGTGCGCAACGGACCCGGATTCGACCAGATCGTCGCGTTGGAAGCGACCGTCGTAACAAGCGAATCGACTTCAAGCTTCGCGATCCGGAGCCTCAAATCCGAGCTCGCCGAGTAGTACACGTACAGGCGGCGATTGGTGGCGAACAAGAGGTCGACAACGATGTCGAGCGCACCCGATTCACCACGCGAATCCACATCGGGAATGGTGTAGAGCAGCGACTTGGTTTCGGTTACCGGGTTCACCACATACACCGAACCCGGTTTGGTCAACACCACCATGCGACCATCCGGCAGCCAGTCGGCCGCGACGGCCTGAGACATGCCGCCGATGACGAACTCGTCGTTGACCAGCGCTGGGTCGAACGACGTGGCGTGTGCGGGCGCGCCAAAGACGGATAGACCGCTCACGATCATGCAGATCGTCGAGACGAGGGCGAGCACGCTTCTTCTCATGGTGTGTCAACTTCTGCGTTCTCGTTGCGACGCCTTACCTCAGGATGCAAAATTGTGTAGAGCGCCAGACCGAGGGCCAGCACTGCAAAGATCACCAGGCCATTCGCCCGCTGGAAGTAGAACGGCGCCAGCACCACACCGGACAGGATGGCGGTCCACAGCCAGAGGATGAACACGCTGCGGCGATGTCCGTGGCCGAGCCGCATGAGTCGGTGATGCAGGTGTCCTTTGTCGGCACCCGTGATGCCTTGGCGCTTGCTGGTGCGTCGCACGATGGCAAAGGCCACGTCGAAAAGAGGTACCCCCAAAATCACCAACGGGATCAGAAGGGGCGCAAACAGAAAATAGGTCTGACCCTGTGTTCCTCTTCCTGAACCTCCTTCGCTGGGGCTGACCCGGCCGCCAACCAGCGCGGTACAGACGGCCATCAGCCCGCCCAGCAGCAGGGCTCCGCAGTCCCCCATAAAAATGCGCGCCGGGTGCACGTTGTAGGGCAGGAAACCAAGACACATCCCAAGCACGATCACCGCGATCACCGGACCAAGACTGGGGGCGATGTCGTGATTATTATCGAGGTTTCGGCTGTAGAGAAAAAATGCACCGGAGCTAATCGCGACAATCCCAGCCGCCAGCCCGTCGAGCCCGTCGATGAGGTTGATGGCATTGGCCATTCCGAGCAGCCACAAAATGATGACCAGGGGCCGCAGATCGCCGGAGATAACAAAGATCCGACGGCCGAGAATTCCCGGAATGCGGAAGTAGTACATCGAAGCACCGGCTAACGCCAGCACCGCGCCGGCGAGCACGAGGCCGGCAACCTTGGCGGGAGCCGAGATGCCTTCGGGATCTTTGACCTTCGGGTTCGACTTGTGCAGATCATCCAGCAATCCGACGACGACGATAATGGTTGCCGCCGCCACCACGCCTAACGACTCGCTGGTGTTGAACACCCGGGCAAAGCGCTCCATCTGACTGGCAACGCCGAACGACACCAGAAACCCGACGTACATCGCCACGCCACCCACCGAAGGAGTGGCCTTAGTATGGACCCGGCGTTCGTCAGGCAGGGTGACCCGACCAGCGCGGATCGCCAGCGCTCGCACAACTGGCGTGGCTGCCGCTGTGGTCAAAGCAGCGACTGCTCCAACCAACGGGTAACTATCGGACCATGCCACGGCGCAGAGCGTAGGGCACGCAGCCCGTTAGAATTCGTCCTCAAGCGCAGAAAGCATGGCGACGCGACGGGCGTGACGGCCGCCTTCGAAGGCTGTGGCGAGAAACAGCGCCACGATTTCCTCGGCCAGACCAAGGCCAACCACCCTGCCACCCATCGACAACACGTTGGCGTCGTTGTGTTCGCGGGCCAGTCGGGCGGTGTACAGGTCGTTGCAGAGCGCCGCTCGAACGCCGCGCACCTTGTTGGCAGCCAGTTGTTCACCCTGGCCGCTTCCCCCGATAACGATGCCCACCTCGGCCTCGCCGTCGCGCACGGCTCGCCCCACACCGGCGCAAATCGGTGGATAGTCGACCGATTCGGTGCTGTGGGTGCCATGGTCCTGCACCTCATGACCGGCGGCCTGCAGAAGGGCGACAACATGCTCTTTCAGGGGGAATCCGGCATGATCAGCGCCAATAACTATACGGGTCATAGGCGCCGAGTGTACCGAACGTGCCGCATCCGAATTAACTACTCTCGGCGTCGGCGAGACCACAAAGTGACCCACGGTCACTGCACGGATGAACACAGCTGGTGGTCGCAGCGGCACGACTCGCTCAAGGTTTCGTCTGACTCTCCTCTCAGGCCTTGTCACCGACGGTGGGCATGCGGCAACGTGCCAGCTGTCCGGCAGGCGGCGGAGGATTGCCACTTACATCAATCGAGCGAACCGGACCCCAATTTGTGACCAGCACCAATGCAGCGAACGTCAGGCGGACGAATGACCATGACCCTTCCCACCACTCAGACCTCACTTCCCGAAGGAGTTGAGATGCCACTTACTCCAGACGAAATTGCCAACAAGTCTTTCCCGTCGGTCCTTCGTGGCTACGCCAAGTGGGAGGTCGATGAATTCCTGAAAGATGTTGCGCTCGATTACCAGCGCGCCCTCGGTCTGGCCGAGTGGGCCATGCAACGCTCGTCACTGCTTGTCCCGGAAACGGTGCAACCCACCGTCGCCGAGGTCGACCGGACGGCGTCGGTTACGGTCAACGTTTCCGCTGCCCTGCCGCCGCCTGCCCCTTCATCCAATCAGGTGGCTCCCGGTCAATCTGTTGTCCAGGTCGAAAAGCTCGGCGAGCACATCCGCTACTTGGCGGTGCTGGTGAACAACCTCAACCAGCGCATCGATGTGCTTGAGTCGCAGCGTTCGCAGGCAGCCGCCGCGCAGGTACCACCGATGCAGGTCCGCTCCGAACCGCAACCTGTTGCCTCCCTCGCCACTGGCGTCTACCCGTCGGGATTCGCAGCCGCCGGCGCCTCGCCGAGCGCGCCCTCTCCCATTGACACCGTCGAACAGACCCGACTGTCGCCAAGCGACTGGTGGCCGAACGAGTCGCCCTTGTGGGTCGTCAACAAGAACAACGGTTCAACGTCACTCTCACGTAACCATCCTCCGGCGTAACGATCGGTCGAACCGAAGGCCCTGACCGGTACTTGATTGCTCTAGCCTGCTCGCTTTGTGGATCCTCGTACACCGGTTTTGATCGGCTCCGGCCAGCGCACCCATCGCGCCGCTTCACAGGCTGATGCGCGTTCGCCCATTGCACTGATGGCCGAGGCGGTTGAGCTTGCTGTTGCCGACGCCGGCCTTCGCTACCTGCCCGACATCGATCTGTTCGCCGTGGTGAACACGCTGAGCTTCCGCTCGGCCGACCCGGCCCGGTGTGTAGCCGCTGCGCTCGGGGTGTCCCCAGCCGTGTCAACAGTAACAACGGTGGGCGGCAACGCGCCGCAAGCACTGGTCAACCACGTCGCCGCGTCAATCCAGCAAGGCGAACTCGAGTTTGTCGTCCTGACCGGTGGCGAAGCCCGGCGCAGTCAACGCCGCGGCCGTGCCGCTGGCACGAATCCGTGGCCCGACGATCCGGACCCAACCCCAGCCGACGAGGTGATCGGTGAGGACTTCGTCCTGTCCAGCCCCGCCGAGTTAGCTCGCCAGATCTGGCTTCCGATTCAGATCTACCCGCTCTTCGAGTCAGCGCTTCGCGCGGCGTCAGGTCGGACCCCGTCGGAGCATCACGCCCATCTGGCCGCGCTGTGGGCTCGCTTCGCCGCCGTCGCCGCCGACAATCCCTTTGCGTGGAATCGGACCGCACCGACTGCTACCGAAATCGCCACTCCCGGCCCGACGAACCGCATGATCGGCTGGCCCTATCCGAAGCTGATGAACTCCAACAACGACGTGGACCAGAGCGCCGCGCTTCTGATGTGTACCGTTGCAAAGGCCACCGAGCTCGG
>JAYTKG010000176.1:0-17243 GCA_043730435.1 Acidimicrobiia bacterium
GAACGAGTACACCCATCGAACACCAGCGTCGTCGTTGACCGCTCTGATGTGGGCGTGGTCGATCGCGGCGACATCGAGCTGTTCTGCGAAGTTACGTTCGATGACGAAGAGCGGCATCACGTCCCTTTCGTTCGCGCCCGGCTGGGCGTCGATCGCGTTCTTGTCTCTAACTGTATCGCAGCGGGCGACACACCTCGGCACTGATTTTTTCGGCGCGTGATCGTCGGCGGTGCGCTATACTTGTTGTGAAAATACGTAGAGGTGAGCACGAGGTGAGCACTTCAACTTCCACCATCATTTTCACTGACATTGTCGGTTCGACTGTGATCCGCGGCCGAGTCGGTGAAACCGCGGCCGATGAGCTGTTCCGGGGCCACGAACGAGCGATGCGTGATGTGGTGACGGCCCACAACGGAACCGTCGTTAAGACCGGCGGTGACGGGATCATGGCATCGTTCGACTCGGCGACCGACGCGGTGCGAGCGGCGGCTTGGCGATGATGAGATCACCATGCACGCGTTGAGCTGTCGGATCCACACCAACTTCTTGTCCCCGCACGACTTCTACGAGATTCGCGTGACTTCGCTGACCTGTCGTGGCGCGCCGGCGATCTGTTTCGCTACTGCTGGGCGCGCCACACCTACACAAGGGTCGCGCTTACGTTCGGATGGGTGTCCGAGGCCGCGGCAGCGACGCAGGAATTCGCCTCGATCGCAGAGCGCGAACGATTCGCGACGCTCGCGATCTGGGCCGCCTCCAACGACGTGGTCCTTGCATTGATCGCAGGTCGGTTCGCTGACGCCGAGCGTATTGGTATCGAGATCCAGGCACGTCAGCATCAAATGGGTATCGACGACACCGACGGCGTGTACAGCGTCCAGATGTTCGCGATTCGACGTGAACAGGGCCGCCTCGGGGAAGTCGCTCCGATCGTTCGGCTCTCGGCGAAGCCGAACCCGAGCGAGCCGACGTGGCGACCTGGTCTCGCTGTGCTCTACGCCGCCCTGGAGGAATTTCGAGGGCTGACGATGATGGCCGCGTTCACGATGAACTTCGGACCAGCCGAACGATTGATGGGAGGCCTTGCCGCACTGCTGGGCCGGAATGACGATGCGCACCAACACTTCGCGGCTGCGCTCGACCTCGCCGAGAAAAGCGGCTCACCCGTTTGGCTCGCCCAGGTGAAGTACGCGTGGGCGGTAGCGCTCGGCGACCCGGGCGGGTTTTTCGCCGGCGTCTATGCCGAGGCCACATCGCTTGGCATGACGACGCTCGCCAACAGAAGTCGCGCCGCCCTCGACGCTCTCGACCGACCGCAGCCGGAATTTCGAGACGGTTTGTCGACTCGCGAGGTCGATGTCTTGCTGCTGGTCGCGGGCGGCCGCTCGAACCGCGAGATCGGGGTCGCAATCATCGGCGTACCGTGCCAACAGATCACCCGATCACCGACTGGAGGATGACCAATGCCCACCACGCCCGCCGAACCGGTCCTCACCGACGACATGCTCGCCCGCTTCGACCAACGCTGCCCCCATCTACGACCGGGAAAACCGGTTCTTCACCGAGGACTTCGACGAACTGGTCCAGTCCGGATTCCGCAAGATCGCGATCCCCACCGAATTCGGCGGAGGCGGCCTCGGCCTTTATGCGGTCTCCCAACAACTCCGTCGCCGCCCCCGCAACAGCGGTCGCCCTCAACATGCACATCTATTGGACCGGACTGGCCGCCGATTTATTACGAGCGGGCGATGACTCGTGCCATTGGTCCTCGAGAAGGCGGCCGACGGCGAGACTTTCGCCGCTATCCACGGCGAACCTGGCAACGACATCCCGCTCCTGCTCTGCACCGGCGACGGGTGCTTCGAGGAGATCTGCGAGCAGGGGTAAGCGAGACTTGGTGATGCACATCTTCCTTACAACCGAACGCATGGTGCTGCGTCGTTTCACGGTGGACGACGCCGATCTGCTCGTCGAACTCCACAACGATCCCGACGTGATGAGCTTCATCAGCCCGGGTGTGAACGTCACCCGTGATGAGATCGCCAACGAAACGCTGCCAGCGTTTCTTTGGTACTACGACCGGTCCGCCGGATACGGGTTCTGGGCGGCTATCGAGAAAGCGACAGGAGAATTCCTCGGCTGGTTCCACTTCCGTCCGCACGACGGAGCTGACCTGCACGAGCCCGAGCTCGGCTACCGATTGCATCGTCGTGCGTGGGGCCACGGCTTCGGCACCGAGGGCTCGCGAGCGTTGATCGACCACGGCTTCGAGGTGCTCGGCGTTGAGCGCGTGGTGGCGGAAACAATGTTTGTGAATACGGCGTCGCGCCGCATCATGGAAAAGGTTGGGATGCACCACGTTCGCACCTTCCACGCTGATTGGCCGGTCCGCATCCCCGGCGACGAGCACGGAGACGTCGAATACGCGATCAACCGCGAGGAATGGACACGGGATTGCCCGTGAACAACTAGCGGCGGCGTCGCTGCGAGTGATGGTTGTGGGTGGAGGCCTGTCCGGTTGCGCTCATGGGCTCGCGTTTCTGGCATGCTTCTGTGGTGGATGCATCAGACCCCGAGAAGCACGAACCCGAACCCGGAGTGCCGGACCGCGTGCGTAGTGACGGCCGCGCTGCAATTGCAGTAACGCTGTTGGCTGTGCTTCTCATCGGCTTCTTGATTAGCCGCCTGGTCTAGCGATTCGATCACGGCGCTGCGGCATCCGCACGTCGTGGAGGATTCTCGCCGGCCCGCCGGGTTCTACGCTGCGTTACATGACCTCGCCATTGCACGACCAGCCGCTGTTTCCCCACCTTGTTGTGCGCAGCCTGGAGACCCACGACAACAAGCCGTGCCTCTACCTTGCCGGCCGGACCGCAACGTACGGCGAGGTTCGTCGACGCACCAGCCAGATGCTGCAGGCGCAACGCGCACGGGGCGTGGTGAAGGGCACTCGCCTCGCCGTGTTATCAAAGAATCGTCCCGAGGTGCTGACCAACCTCACGGCCTCGCTCCTCAACGGATGCGTCATCACGCCACTGCACCCAATGGGCTCACTGAATGACCACGCCTACGTGATCGGCGACGCCGAGATCGAGTGCCTCGTGTTCGATGCCACACATTTCACCGAACGGGCGAGTGCGCTGAAGGCGGCATACCCGCACCTCACTCTCCTGGGCCTCGGTCCGAACGAGGTCGGCGACGACTACCTGACGCTGGCCGACGGGTTTGAGCCGGAACCACTTGTCGCTCCTGACGTCACGCCCGAAGACCTCTGCACGGTGATCTACACCGGTGGCACGACCGGACGCCCGAAGGGTGTACTGATGACCCATCGGGTGTGGGCGGCTATGACGTGGATCCAGATGACCGAATGGGAGTTCCCTGATCCCCTGCGCATCGCCATCGCCTCGCCCCTGTCGCACGCCGCCTTGTCGCTGGTGGCGCCCGTGTTGTTGTCCGGCGGCGCGTTCTATGTGATGGAGTCGTTCACGCCCGATGGCTTCTTTGACCTCGTCGCCGAACACCGCATCACCGCGACAATGCTGGTGCCCGCCATGCTCTATGCCCTCCAGGGTCATGCCCGCTACGAGACCGCCGACATGTCCTCAATGCAGACGATCTTCTACGGGGCCTCGCCCATGAGCCCAGCCAAGCTCGCTCAGGCGATCGAACACTGGGGACCGATCTTCTTCCAGTACTACGGCCAGACCGAGGCACCGATGGTGCTCACCCACCTGAAGAAGGGCGAACACGATCTGACCAAACCACAGCGCCTCGCCTCGTGCGGTCGTCCGGTGCCGTGGATGCACGTTGCGCTGCTCGATTCCGACAATCGACCAGCCGCCCATGGCGAATCGGGCGAGATCTGCACGCGAGGCCCTCTCGTCATGAACGGATACAAGGATCTCGCGGAGGAAACCGCCGAAACACTGTCGGGCCAGTGGCTGCACACCGGGGACATCGGACGCTTCGATGAGGATGGCTTTCTGTACATCGTCGATCGCACGAAGGACATGGTCATCTCCGGCGGCTTCAACGTGTTTCCACGCGAGGTTGAGGACGTACTCACCACCCACCCCGCGGTCAACATGGTGATGGTGATCGGTGTACCCGACGAGAAGTGGGGCGAGTCCGTCAAGGCGGTCGTTGTCTTGAAGCCCGGTATCGAACCATCGGACGCGCTCAGCCGCGAGTTGCAGCAGTTGGTGAAGGACGCGAAGGGCGCACAGCAATCGCCGAAGTCGATCGACTACGTCGATTCCTTGCCGCTCACGCCCGTTGGCAAACCGGACAAGAAGGCTATGCGGGCCGCGTACTGGTCCGGCACCGGGCGATCGGTGTCTTAAGTCTCGCAAAACGAACGAAGGCCCGACCCGCGGAGCCGAAGCGCCGGGGTCGGGCCGAACGTCTGGTGATTAGGCCTTGCCGGTAGCCAGGTTGCCCACGTCTTCGAACTTCGTGGTCAGCGGCACGATCTTGCCCTTGTCGAGCTTGCTAAACACGACGCTGCGGTTGAACAAGCGGTTGTAACCCTTCAGGCCGTCGGTCCACTCCTTGGTGAAGTCGAGCACCGGCACCATGCCGCCGAGGTCGAGCTTGGAGGTCTTCTGCGCTGCGGCGTAGAACGAGTCGGCGGTAAGAGCACCGCTGACACTGGCCGCAACCTTCTCGAAGGCCACGAACGCGGCCCACGTGCCCATGCCACCGAGGCTGTTGTAGTCGAGTTCGGTCAAGCTGTAGCCGCCCTCCTTCAACGCCACGAGGTACTCGGCCCACGGCGGGGTCGAAATGTCGGGGTACATACCGGCGGCGATGTCACCATCGGTCGACGCTTCGTTGCCCTTGGCCGACACCTCGTTGAGGTTGCCCTGCGGGCCGTACTGGCGAGCCGTTGTGCCCGACTGCGTCCACGCGGTATTCCACGTGATGAACGGCGTCTCGGACATGATGCTGATCACGCAATCGGCACCCTTCGTCGCCTGAGCCACCTCGGACGAGTAGTCCTTGGCAGTCGGCGGCAGGATCACTTGGGCTCCAAAGCTCTTGCCCAACGCCTTGATCGCGTTCTCCATCGGCGGGACGAACACTTGCGCACCGTCGATGATGACGGCGTTGATGTTCTTGCAACCGTCCTCGACCGCTCGCTTCACTGCGCCCACCGCGTACATCGGCTGGTTGCCGACCGGGAACGAGTGCGGGTCGGTCAACTCGGACGGCGTGATCGGACAGCACTCGCCGAACCACGTGATGTTTGACTTGGCGATAACTGGCACGATGCTTTCCGCGAAGTATGTAAACGAGCCGACGATCGACACCATCTTGCCGTCAACGGCTTGCCGGGCACATGTGGCGGCGACGGCGGGGTCAAACTGCTCGTCGCAGACCGTGACCTTCAACGGGTGACCGGCAATGCCGCCACGCTTGTTGATGTACTTCTCATAGGCCACAGCGGTGTTGGCGATGTTCTTGTACGTCGGTCCGGCAGAATTCAACGTGGTAACCGTCATGACGTTGATCGGATCACCAGCAGGAGCCTTCGCCCCCGCCGTTGTGGCTGCACCCGCCGCCGTTGTGGCTGCCGCCGCAGCCGGTGCGGTCGTTGCGCCGGACGCTGTCGTCTTCGTTGAGCTCCCGCAGGCGGCGAGAGCAAGCGCGATGGCTGTCATCGCAACAACCGTCACTCTTCGGACACGTCGCCCCGATGACGCTTTCATAGATGTACTCACGTGAATCCCCCAAGCTTGCGTTGACGGGCCCCCAGGTGCGCCCGAGACCGCAACTCTTGCACACCGTCGAGGGTCAACGTGACAAGCAGCGCTTCGACAGTGCTTCGCCGTTCGACCTTCGCTCCCCAGCGTCGCGAGCGATGGCGCGGACACCGTCCAAAGAGAGCTATGGTCGATATGCGTTGACGCGGTCGTCTGGGGACGAAGCGGTCTACAAGGGGGATGATGAACGAAGCCATCAGATTCGCGCTTTTGGGGTTGGGCGTCGGCGCTCTCTATGCCTTCGCGTCACAAGGCCTGATCGCGATCTATCGCGGCACCGGCGTATTGAACTTCTCGCTGGGCGCGACTGCGATCGCGGGCGTATTCCTGCAGTGGGAGTTGCAATACCAGCACGGCATGCCGTTTCTGCTCGCGGCGTTCTTCGGTGTCTCGTTGTCGGCGCTACTCGGCGTGCTGACGCACTGGGTCATCATGCGTCCATTACACCGGGCGAGTTCGCTTGTCCGTGTCATCGCCACGCTCGGCGTGCTCGTCACAATCCAGGCGGGGGTCGTGATCCGGTACGGATCGAATGCTCGCCAGGTGGCGAGCTGGCTACCAACCAATCGGGTGATCCTTTGGGGCAACGTGGGCACCACCGTCGACCGTTTCATCCTGCTCGGCATCGCTGTCGTATCCGCATTCGGGTTGTGGCTGCTCTACCGCTCCAGCCAGTTCGGCCTGGCTACCGAGGCGGTATCGGAGAGTGAACGTCAAGCCTCGGCTATCGGTGTTTCGCCGAATCGCATCGCAGTACTGAACTGGGCGCTCGGTTCTGCGATCGCCGCGATCGCCGGCATCCTCGTCGTCCCGATCATCACACTGCAGGTCACGTCAATGACCGAGCTCGTCCTCGCGGCCCTGGCGGCCGCTCTGGTCGCCGACTTTCGATCGTTCCCGCTGGCCACCGCTGCAGGCGTGGCGCTCGGCGTCGGCCAAACCATCGTCGGCCGGTTCGCCCACCAGCAAGGGCTCGGGCCGTCATTGCCGTTCCTTGTGATCATCGTGTTCCTCGTCTTCCGCGGGCGCTCGTTGCCGCTGCGCGACTACTTCCTGCGAGAGATGCCGATGCTCGGCAAAGGTCGTATCTCGTGGGACTTCATGCTGGTCGGGTTCGGCGCCGTCATTTTCCTCATTGTGACCAAACCGTCGAAATGGGTCGATGCCATCACGGTCTCGCTCGGCGTCGGCATCGTGCTGCTGTCCATCGTGGTGCTGACCGGCTACGCCGGACAGCTCTCACTCGGGCAGTACGCAATGGCCGGATTCGGCGCGTACGTCTCCGGCCGACTCTCAGCCGTCTTTCACATACCGTTCCTTCTGGCGATGGTCATCGGTGTGCTTGCGGCTATTCCGCTGGGCATCTTGTTCGGCCTGCCTGCGGTGCGAACTCGCGGCATCAACCTAGCGATCGTCACCCTTGGTTTGGGTACCACGATGGAGCTCATGCTGTTCCGGAATCGGAACTACACCGGTGGCGTGAGGGGCACGCTGGTCGACACCCCGAGCCTCTTCGGTTACGACATCGGATCGATCGAACATCCTCAACGCTATGGCGTCTTCGTTGTGGCCATGTCGATCCTGGCGGTGTGGGTCGTCTCGAACGTACGACGGGGCCGAAGTGGTCGACGGATGATCGCCGTGCGCACCAACGAGCGCGCTGCGGCCGCGCTCGGTATCGACGTGATGGTGACCAAGCTGTTTGCCTTCGCCCTCGCCTCAGCCATCGCGGCGTTGGGCGGCATTCTTCTTGCGTTCCGGAGCACTTCAATCAGCTACCAGTCGTTCACTAACTTCACGTCGGTGACCTTCGTCGGTTTGGCGCTGGTGGGCGGTGTGGGCCAATTGCTCGGTGCCTTTGTCGGAGGCACCATGGCGACCGCTGGGGTGAACCAAGAACTCCTCCAATCAACGTGGGGCAACGTCGGACGGTGGATTCAGCTCATCAGCGGCGTTGCGATTCTGCTCACAGTGCTCCATTACCAAGACGGTGTTGCGGCCGAATGGGCCAAGATCTTTCGGTTCCTCAAGCGGACGAAGAAGTGGGGCCGGTCGTATGTGATCGAACTCGCCGACGTCGCCGACCTCACGACCGAACACCATTCCCGCGTTGAACCACGCACCTTGGCGATGGAAGGTCTCACTGTCCGGTACGGCGCGGTGACTGCGGTCGACAACGTCACGTACCAACTAAAGCCCGGCCGCATCACCGGCCTGATCGGACCGAACGGGGCGGGCAAGACCTCGCTCATCGACGCGTTGAGCGGGTTCACCTCGGCTGAGGGCAAGGTGCTTCTCGACGACGTCAACTTCAGCAAGTCGTCGCCGGTACGGCGAGCCCGCTCCGGCGTCGCCCGGTCGTTCCAGTCACTTGAGCTGTTCGAAGACTCGACCGTGTTCGAGAACCTGAGCGTGGCCGCCGATCCGCAGGACTTCCGGTCGTTCTTGCGCGACCTGGTGCGGCCCGTCAATCCGCCCTTCCCGCCCGAGGTCGTCCGGGCGATCATCGAATTCCAACTCGACCAAGATCTCCACCGCGACGTCAGGGATCTCTCCTACGGCAAGCGGCGCCTACTGGCTATTGCCCGCGCTGTCGCGATGCATCCGAGTGTGCTGCTGCTCGACGAGCCAGCCGCCGGTCTGAGCTCGGCCGAGAGCACCGAGCTGGCTCGGGTCGTGCGCCGCCTTGCCGACGACTGGGGTATGGCGGTGCTCGTCGTCGAGCACGACATGAACTTCGTGATGGAAACCTGCGACGAGGTCATGGTGCTCGACTTCGGACGGCTCATCGCGTCGGGCACACCCGACGAGGTCCGGGCCAACCCCGCGGTCATCGCCGCCTACCTCGGTACCGAGACTGAAGACGAGCCGATCGTAAAGGCGGCTCGTCCGGTCACCGCGTCCGTCGCCGGAGATGCCGCATGAGACCACTCCTCGAGACGCGCCGACTGAAGGCCGGATATATGGGCCGCGCGGTGGTGCAGGGCATCCAGCTCAAGGTGTTTCCGGGTGAGGTCGTGTGCCTGCTCGGCCCGAACGGTGCCGGCAAGAGCACGACGCTGCTCACCATCGCCGGCGAACTGCCACCCGTCGACGGGATCGTCATGTTCGACAACGTGCCCACGTTCACCCCGATGTACCAGCGGGTCCGTGGGGGTATCGCCATGGTCACCGAAGAACGCCTCATCTTCACGAAAATGTCGACACGCGACAATCTGCGCATCGGCGGCGGATCGGTCGACGACGCGTTGGCCCTGTTCCCCGAACTCGAACAGCGGCTCGACGTGCGCGGCGGCATGCTGTCCGGCGGCGAGCAGCAAATGGTCGCCCTCGCTCGCGCCCTCAGCCGCAAGCCTTCGCTCTTGCTCGCCGATGAGCTGTCGCTTGGGCTGGCGCCGATGGTCGTCGACCGGCTGCTCAGCGCCGTCCGCAACGCTGCCAACACGCAGGGCACGGGGGCGCTCATCGTTGAGCAGCATGCGCGCAAGGCGTTGAAGTACGCCGACCGGATGTACCTCATGGCCCGTGGTCAGGTGCTACTCGAATTGCCGGCCGACGAAGCGATCGCCCGTCTCGACGAGATTGAAGAGCTGTACCTAAGAGGAACATCGGAGACCGAGGAAGACCACATCGAAAGGCTTCGCCGGAAGAACAAGCGCAAAGCGTGGCGGCGCCTCCGAGTTCGCGAGCGCGACCTCGCTCGGCTGACCGGAAAGATCATCTCCACCAGGAAGGCCGAAGATGACGAGTACTACTTCGACAAAGAACAAGAGCGGCGCGACCGCGCCATGCGAGCAAGGAAGTAACTGACATGGGTTACAGAACCGCCGAACTACCACCGGTCGACCTCGATGAGTTCGCCACCATCCCGTTCTTCGAGCGGATGAAGATCCTGCAACTTCATTGGGTCGAGCACGGCTTCGGCACGCCAAAACAGACGATCACGTTCTACGTGTGGAAGATCTTCTACTACGCGCTGTTCGGGTTGATCGTTTGCGGTGCCTTCACCAAGGGGCTCGAGTTCAACAACATCGCAGGGTGGTGGGACCAGCCGATCCTGTACCAGAAGCTGATGGTCTGGACCATCTTGCTGGAGATCATGGGGCTGGCCGCCACGTGCGGCCCGCTGGCATTTCATTTCGATCCCCCGATCGGCGGCATCTTGTACTGGTGGCAGAACGACACGTTGCGCGTTCCGCCCTATCCCAACCATGTCCCGTTCACGAAGGGCAGCCGGCGCACACCGTGGGATACCGGTCTCTACAAGCTCATCGTGTTCTGGCTGCTGATGATGCTGTTTCTCTCCGGCAATCCGGTTGCTGGGATGCCGGAGGGTAGTGCCGGAACGATGCCGCAGTGGGCACTGGTCACCTACTGCTGCCTGATAGTGCTCATGGGTTTGCGCGACAAGATTGTGTTTCTGTCCGCGCGCTCCGAGCAATATGTGCCGACCATGCTGTGCTTCGGACTGTTCACCAACTTCCACGACATGATCATCGCCGCCAAGATCTTCATCGTCGTGATTTGGATGGGTGCCGGGTTCTCCAAGTTGCAGCACGGCTTCTCCAGCACCGTGGCAATCATGGTCCAGAACACGCCTTGGATGACCTCCGACAAGTTCCGTAAGCGGACGGTGAAGGACTACCCCAACGACATTCGGCCGTCGCGTATTACGCACCTGTTGGGCCACGTCGGTGGCACTACCTGCGAGCTGATCATGCCGCTGGTGTTGCTGTTCTCACCGTGGCCGTGGGCAACCTGGATCGCCATCGTGTCAATCTGGATGCTGCACTCGTTCATCATCTCCACGATCCCGATTGCAGTGCCGCTGGAGTGGAACGTTTTCTTTATCTTCTGTGTCGCGTTCCTGTTCGGCAACTTTAGGGCCGGGAGCGGCTACGGCGTGGGTGACATGAAACCCGCGCTGCTGGTGATCGTAATTTGCGTCGCGCTGTTCCCAATCGTGCTCGGCGCGTTGAGGCCCCAGTACGTTTCGTTCCTGGTCGGTATGAAGCAATACGCCGGCAACTGGGCGTCGGCCAGCTTCTCGTTCCGCGACAAGTCGATGGAGGACCGGATTAACGAAAAGATCGTCAAGGCTGCCGACAATCAGATCGACCAGCTCGAGCCGCTCTTCGGCCTGGAGATCTCCGAGATCTTCGTTCAGAAAGCGGTTGCGTTCCGGATGATGCATCCGATGGGCCGCATGCACTTTTCGGCGTTGATGCGCCACGTGCCGTCGCTCGACAACCGGATCCAACGCGAAGGTGAGTTCGTCAGCAACGTGCTCACCGGGTGGAACTTCGGCGACGGCCACTGCCTGGACGAGCGACTTATCGCTGGGATGCAGGAACGTTGCCAGTACGAGCCGGGCGACCTCGTGATTGCCTTCACCGAGTCGCAGCCGGCCTTCACCAAGAAGGTGCAGTACCGGGTGATTGATGCTGCGCTAGGCACGGTCGAGAAGGGCTGGTATCACAACGACGACGCCTATAACGAGCAACCATGGCTACCGAATGGCCCGATTCCGCACACCATCACCTGGACCATGCCGGGCTACACCGCTCCAGGCGTCGCCTACCCGGGTGCCGGCGGACGAACATGACCACGCTTGGTTGACCCACCGGTGACGAGGTGACCTCGGCGATTGTCGTTGGCAGCGGGCCGAATGGGCTTGCGGCCGCCGCTCGTTTGGCGCGCGCCGGGCTAACGGTCACCGTGCTCGAAGCGAGTGATTCGATCGGTGGCGGGACTCGTAGTTCCGAGATGATCGTGCCCGGACTGCTCCACGACCACTGTTCGGCCGTCCACCCGATCGCGGCCGGTTCACCGTTCCTCAAAGAACTGGATCTCGGCCGCCACGGCCTGCGCTGGCTACAGCCCGAGGTCGACTGCGCTCACCCACTCGACGACGGGACAGCGGGCGCGTTCTATCGATCGATCGACCAGACCGTTGACGGCCTAGGTATCGACGGACGCCGCTGGCGACAAGTCTTTGCGCCTCTGGCCACGCACTTCGACGATCTGATTGCCGACGCAACCAAACCGATCATCGGTCTGCCGCGCCATCCGCTCGGGTTCGCCCGCTTCGGCACAGCCGCTCTGTTGCCGGCCACCACCTTTGGGCGGGTATGGAAGACGGAGGAGGCCAAGGCGCTCTGGGCCGGAGTGGCCGCCCACACCTTCCACCGACTCGACCGTCCGTTTACGACTGCCGTTGGTCTGATGCTGCTCGTCTCGGGCCATGCTGAGGGTTGGGTGGTCGCGCAGGGTGGCTCACAATCAATCGCTGATGCCCTGGTCGCCGACGTCCGCCAGCATGGTGGAACGATCGAGACGGGCCAGCGGGTCACGTCGGCCAAGGACCTTCCCCCGCATGACGTGTTGATGCTCGATGTCTCGCCTTCAAGTGCGGCCGACATCCTCGGTGATCGACTGCCAGCCCGCGTCGCCCGGGCCTACCGCCGCTTCCGGCATGGGCCGGGTGCGTTCAAAGTGGACTTCGCCATCGAGGGCGACGTGCCCTGGATTGCGTCGGCCGCTCGTGTCGCGGGCACCGTCCACCTCGGCGGCAGCTCGGATGAAGTCGTTACCAACGAGCTGGCCGTGCATCGGGGCCAGATGCCCGCCCGGCCGTTTGTACTCGTCGGCCAGCAATACCTCGCCGACCGAAGACGATCGGTCGGCAACATCAACCCGCTGTGGACGTATGCCCACGTGCCGCACGGGTACACGGGCGACGCCACCGCCGCCATCATCGCTCAGATCGAACGGTTCGCTCCCGGCTTGCGCGAGCGCATCGTTGGCACCGCCGTGCGGTCGACGACCGACATGGCAGTCCACAACGCCAACTACATCGGTGGCGACATCATCGGCGGTGCCGCCTCGCCCATTCAGCTTCTGTTCCGTCCGCGCGTTGCGGTCGATCCCTACTTCACCGGCGTGCCCGGCGTGTACCTCTGCTCAGCCTCCACCCCGCCCGGCGCCGGCGCCCACGGGATGTGCGGCGCCAACGCCGCAGCCCGCGCGCTCGCCCACGTCGACGGCCGCTCAAGGTAGACAGCTGCTTCTTGCCTGGACGACGCTAACTACTCACCCACCAGGACCTCTACGTCCACAGCGCTGCGGCTGGAACCGAGTACAAGCGGTCTCCGAATCGGCGGGGGCGATCGCCGCAATGAACGACGACGCCGGCGATGAATGATTCACCGAGCTTGTCCCGCAGATACTTGAGCCCGACAAAGTCATCCTCACTAACGTCGACTGCAGCCTTCATTTCAACACCAAGAACCTCGCCCCGAAGCGATTCGAGGACGAGGTCAACCTCGTGACCTTCCTGCGTACGCCAATGATGGGCCGCCGCGTCGACTCCCGACCACGTGAGTTGGCGACAGATCTCGCCGACCACAAACGTCTCGAAGAGTTGACCAACGATCGAGGAGGGTGACCGGTTCAGCCCGACGGCATCCATGCCGGTGAGGTATGCGGCGAGCCCAGAGTCGACCAGGTGGACCTTTGGTCGACGTACAACTTTTGCTGAGATGTTCCGTGACCAGGACGGAAGGAGATGATGTATGTAAACCGTCTCGAAAAGCGGCAGATATCGCCTCATCGTGGCCAGAGGGATCTCGACGGCCCGAGCAATGTCCGAGTAGTTCAGCTCGGTAGCGGTACGTGCCGCTAGGAGCCGAACCATTTGGCGAAACCGACTGGTGTGCTCAAGATCAGCAATTTCGCGAACGTCCCGAGTCGTGATGGTTCGCGCGTAGTCGGCAAAGAAGTCTCGGCGGTCCGTGTCGGATGCCGCGAGGACCGCCTCAGGGAACCCGCCTCGCGTAACTCGAGCGAACACCTCAAGGCGACTCAGGGGCGCTAGTTGGACGCCGAGAAGAGACTCGGGATCGGTGAAGGCTCGGTCGACGAACGAATCAGAGCCGCCGTCAATTTCGCCTTGCGAGAGCGGCCAGAGATCAACGAACCTCACCCGGCCTGCGAGTGACTCTGAGATTCTCGGCTCGGTTAGGAATCGTGTCGAGCCGGCGAGAACGAATCGGCCCTTGTCTTGAACGCGATCGATCTCGTGTTTCACCGCAAGCACGAGGGGGTCGCCGCCGCGCTGGACCTCATCAATCAGCATCGGGTAGTCAAACGCGGTCGTGAAACCAGCCGGGTCGGTACGCGCCATGCGAAGGTTGCTCTTCGCATCGAGCGAAAGGTACGAACCCCCGAGGTCGCGTTGCAGCATTCCCAGGATTGCCGACTTCCCGCTTTGCCGTGGGCCGTTGATGACAAGTACCCGCGCCGCGCTCAATCGCCGCACGGACAGTTCTAGAGCGCGCCGCGGAATCACCACATCGGGCAGCTCAATCTGCATCCAGCCAACGTAGCGGTCGATTTATCGGATGTCTAGTGGTCGATTTGATAGATACCTGGTGGTCGATTTGTCGGACACGCAGTGGTGCATTTGTCCCATGTTTCACAGTTGGGAAACCAGACTCACCCACGCCCGGGCAGCCTGGCCGGTCTGATACAACGGGTGGATGACTGGTCGGTTCGTGGGGAAGGTTGCGCTCGTTACTGGCGGCGCGTCGGGTATCGGGCGGGCGACAGTGGAGCGACTGCTCGCCGAGGGGGCCACCGTTGTCGCAGCTGACGTCAATGAGGGAGCGCTGGCCACGCTGGCCGACACCACCGATGCGCACCCACTGCGCCTCGACGTGTCCGATCCCGACGCGTGGGTCGCTGCCCTGCAGCACATCATCGACACCTACGGCCGGATCGACATCGCCCACCTCAACGCCGGCATCATGACCAAGTCGGAGGGTCGCGAGGAGGGTGCTGATGTCACCGACTGCCTCACCTTCGAAGGCTACCGACGTATCCGGGGCGTGAATTGTGACGGACCAGCGCTTGGGGCCATCGCACTCATCCCCCACATGGAGTCATCGGGTGGCGACATTGTGATCACAGCCTCCGTTGCCGGTCTGGTGCCCTTTCCCGATGACCCGTTCTATGGGCTTACCAAACACGCCATGGTCGGCTTTGCCCGATCGCTCGGCCCAGCACTCGCCCCTCGCAACATCCGTGTGAACGCACTCTGCCCGGGTGCGGTCGCCACGGGCATCATCTCGCCTGAGTACCTCGCCACCCGCAGCGATTGGTCGCCGGCCTCCTACATCGCCGACACCGTCGTGCAAATCCTTACGTCGGGGATCACCGGCCAGGTCTGGGTGGCGTATCGCTCCACGCAAAAGCCTTGGCGCTATGAGTTCGCGCCCAGCTGCGAGCGAGTCGTGGCCAGTGAAGCCGTGCCGGTTCTGCTCACCACCGATGTAGCTGGGGCGCTCGACCGCTACCGGGCGCTCGGATTCACCGCGACGGCCTTTGGCGAGCCGCCCTACATCTACGGATTTCTCGAACTCGGCGCCGCCCACTTCCACCTCGCTCTCGCCAATCCCCTCGACCCGCTGACCTCGAACATCATGGCCTACCTGTACGTCACCGACGCCGACGCGATCCACGAGCGTTGGTCCGGTTCAGGTGTTGGCGGGCGCTTCCACCCGCCAACCGACACCCCCTATGGCCTTCGCGAAGGCGCCTACGTCGACCCCGACGGCAACCTGATCCGATACGGCTCGCCACTCCAGTAAGGGTTCACCGCCCAGGTTGGGGCGAACACATGGCGCGGTGCAACCGGGCCAGCGGAGGAATGCTGGCGCAACTCCATCTTGCCGATCTGGTTTCGGTGCACCTCGTCGGGGCCGTCGGCCAGACGCAGAAGGCGAGCGGTGGCGTACATCGCCGCCAGCCCGTAGTCGTTGTTTGTACCCGCGCCACCGAACGCCTGGATGGCCCAGTCGATGACCTTGCACGCCATGTTCGGCGTGGCGACTTTGATCATGGCGATCTCGCGGCGCGCTGCCTTGTTGCCGACGGTATCGATCATCCACGCTGTCTTCAGGATCAGCAGGCGAGCCTGTTCGATCGCGATGCGCGACTCGGCGATTCGCTCCAACGTAACGGTGCGTTCGGAAACTGGTTTGCCGAAGGTCGATCGGTGCTCAACGCGACGACACATCATCTCGAGTGCACGTTCGGCGAGCCCAACGAGGCGCATGCAGTGATGAATTCGTCCTGGGCCCAGCCGACCTTGCGCCACCTCAAACCCTCGGCCTTCACCGAGCACGATGTTGGTGACCGGCACGCGAACCGACCGGAAGATCACCTCTGATGCCCGGTCGGGCATGCCGTAAAAGTTGAAGACGGGGAGCGGGCGCACGACCTCGACACCCTCAGCATCACGAGGCACGATCACCATCGATTGACGGCGGTGCCTGTCCTCGCCGTCCGGGTCCGACACGCCCATAACAATGAACAGCGCGCAGCGCGGGTCGGTAGCGTTGGTCGTGTACCACTTGTGTCCGTCGATGACGTACTCATCGCCGTTGCGTCGGATACTGGTGGCGATATTGGTGGCATCGCTGGACGCGACATCGGGCTCGGTCATGGCGAACGCCGACCGCGTCTCGCCCTCCAGTAGCGGTGTAAGCCAGCGCGCCTGCTGCTCGGGCGTGCCATAGCGGGCCAACACCTCCATGTTGCCGGTGTCCGGCGCAGAACAGTTGAACGCCTCCGGAGCCATGTGCGAGCGGCCCATCACTTCACACAGCGGCGCGTATTCAAGGTTGCTCAACCCGGCACCGAACTCGGAGTCGGGCAGGAAAAGATTCCACAAGCCAGCCGACTTCGCGCGCTCCTTCAGCTCGTCGACGATGGGCCACACCGCCCAAGGCCCAAGCGTCATCGACTGTTCGAAGTACGCCGACTCACTGGGGTACACATGCGCTTCCATGAACGCTTCGACACGGGCACGCAGTTCGACAACCCGTGGTGATTCGCCAAGATCCATAGCCAGTCCTCCATCTCGTCAAGCAAGACGCTTATGACGAGCCTCGTTGGCCCGGGATCAATCCGCCAAATCAGCCCGGCAGACCGGCGGCACGAATCGTGTGGCGCCGAACGACGCTGCGTCACGTCAGCTCTGAGGAGCACCCCTTGGCGATACGCCGACTGCGGGAATCGACGCATACTGCCCGACCGACTGAGGGCAACAGCTACCGTCCTGGAATGCTCACCGTGTTCCTTACGCACAATTCCGAGGATCGCGAGGCGTACTACGGGCGAGCACTACCCGAGCTGAAGGCAGTCGCATCAGTGGTGCTGAACCCGCTCGACCGAGACCTCACGACGTCGGAGCTCATCGACGCTGCTGCTGGGTGCGATGTGATTGTTGCTCATCGCTCCACACCGGGCGAGGCAGCCCTCTTCGCCGCTCGACCAGAGCTGCTCGCGTTCCTGCGTTGCGCCGTCGATATCAGCACCATTGATGTGCCCGCGGCATCAGACTCGGGAATTTTGGTCGGACACGCTGACAAGAGTTTCGTAGCCTCAACCGCCGAACTCGCCCTCGCGCTC
>JAYTKG010000177.1:0-6110 GCA_043730435.1 Acidimicrobiia bacterium
CGCGTCAGAGGGCGCGTCACACCGCCGAGTTGGCCGGGTATCCCGATGCGATCCTTGATGACGATCTGGTCGAGTGGAATTACGGCGACGATGAAGGCATCACCTCCGACGAGATCCGGAACACCCGGCCCGGTTGGGATATGTGGCGCGACGGGTTCGCCGGCAATGCCGAAACACTCGACCATGTCGTGGCCCGAGCCGATCGCGTCATTGCCCGTGCCCTCGACGCTAAGGGAGACACATTGGCCTTCGCCCACGCCCACTTCCTACGCGTGTTGGTCGCCCGATGGATTGAACAACCCGGTGTCGTGGCGCAACGATTTACGGTTGACCCGGCCAGTACCTCCGAGCTCGGCTGGAAAGATCACCGCCGTGTGGTACACCGTTGGAATGACCATGTTGACTGAAGTCGTTTCCGCTTCACTCCTTCCCGGTCGAGCTGCGATCTGGGTGGCTGATCGGCTGTGGGCCGCCGTCGCCGAGCGGGGAGAAGGACACCTGGCTGTGAGCGGCGGGATGACGCCGCTCGCTATGTTCGGCGCGTTGGCTGCGCTGCCGCTCCCGTGGCCGCAGGTGCACGTCTGGCAGGTGGACGAACGAGTTGCGCCCGACGGCGACCAGGATCGCAACGCCGGACAGCTCGACACCCTTCGCGACGTGGGCGCCGTCATTCATCTGATGGACGTAACCAACCCGTCGCTGCCTGTCGCTGCCGCGTCGTATGCCGCTGCGCTCCCTGATCGTTTCGACGTAATCCATCTTGGTCTCGGTGATGATGGCCACACCGCCAGTTGGCCGCCCCGCGATCCCGTCGACAATCTCACCGAACGGGTCGCCGTCGTCGGACCGTTCAAGGATCGCGTGCGTCTCACGTTGACGCCACCGGTCGTGAACAACGCCCGCCACGTCATGTTCCTGGTGGCCGGCGCCACGAAGGTTCCCATGCTCGCCCGACTCCTCAGAGGTGATCCGAAAATTCCGGCCACCGTTGTGCGTCGAACCGGCACGACGATTCTCACCGACGTTTCCTGAACGCGAGAGAGTCGGTTGCACCTCGGGCGGTAACCTAGCCGCCATGTCTTACGTGTTCCTGTCTGAAGCCTGGTTCGAAGCTACGTCTGTTTTGGCGGAGAAGTACGCCGACCAACTTCCCGAGATCACGGAGCGGGCCAAGATCAACATGATCGTGACTGCCACGCCGTTCGGCAACGAGCCGGTGCGCACCTACCTCGACACGTCGAGCGGACAGATGCTGTTGGCCAAAGGCAGTCTCGATGAGGCCGATTGCACGGTCACCACCGATTACGAGACGTGCACCGCGTTGCTCCTCCAGCAGGATCAGCAGGGTGTCATGCAAGCGTTCATGGCCGGGAAAATCAAGGTGCAGGGTGACATGTCGAAGCTGATGGTGATGATGATGGCGGTACAGACGGCGCCGGCTTCACCGCTCGGTCTCGAAGCGGCCGAAGCGGTAAAGGCCATCACAACCATTCCGGCGTCGTAACATCGTCGCCGTGAACGAGGACTCGACCACACCCGCCAGTGGATTGCGTGATTTGGCAACGGCCAGAGCATGGGCCGCCGACGACGCATCCACCGAAACGCTGCTGGCCCGGCTCTATCAGCAGTGGCCGGCTGTGCACCCCGAACTGGCTGGCAACCCACGCACGCCGGTCTACCTGTTAGCCCGTCTGGCCAACAGCGACGATCCGGCCATTATCGACGCCATCTGCAGCAACCCGACCGCGGTTGCCAGTAGCATCCGGCCCCGCACGCCTTGGCCTGCACCTGCATCGGCGGCCGCTGAACCTGCGCCGATCGGTCAGACGACCGAGCAGCACTGCCCCAACCCGGCATGCCAGGCAACGGTGCGACACGAACAGGTCCGTTGTTTCTCATGCGGGATGGCGCTCCGTGGCGACATCACCGGGGTCATCCCGGCAACAGCCGACGGAGAATGGCCGGTCGACCCGGCTGCGGCAGCTACCGCTCCGCTGTACGGGGTCAACACTGTTCGCACCGTCACTCCGTTCGGCGCCGTGCCCCGAATTGCCACCCCACTGCGAGACGCCACGACCGATTCCACCAAAGCTGCCGCCGCCGTCGCCGCTGTTGCGGCCACTGGTGGCTCAGACGGCGACGGCAAGGGTCGCTTCTCGCTCACCGGGAGAACCCTGGACAGCAGTCGAGCAAAAGTTGGCCCAGTCGGCCTGATCGGCTTCTTTGCGCTGCTGGGGCTCCTGGCCATAGGCGTGCTTGGGCTCAAGGCGATCTCCGCGTCCAAGAGAGACACTCGGGCACAGACCGACACGCGTCTCACGCCCAAGCCTCCCACCGGTGCTGCCACACCTGCCGTACCCACCACGGCACTCGGCTCAGCGATCCCCGGTTCGGGAGCCACCACGGCAGTCATTCCGGCCGTCGTGGCCGCCAGCCCATCGATCGTCAACCCCGCCCCGGTCACCGAAGCGCCGATCGCCGCACCCACCGAAGCGCCGGAACCAGAGACGACACCGCCGCCCGCTACCTCGCCAGCTACATCCAAAACTTCCAAGGCCACCGTTGCGCCGACGACAACGGTTGCAGCACCCGCCACAACGCTCGGTACGAAGAATGCGAGCGTGCCGCCGAACGCCACGCCGTCTCAGCTGACATCGCTGGCGCAAGAATACGCTTCGGCGTTAGCCAGCAAGAACGCCGATCTGGTACGTGCGCTCAACCCAAGCCAGTCCGGTGACCTTTCGGGTTACAAGTACCTTGACGCCTCTACGGTGTTCCCGGTGTCGATGTCGTCCGGCGCCGACCCCCACACCATGAAACTCGGGCTCGTCGCTCACGAAATCACCACCAGCGGCAAGCGCACCATCATCTACTGCGCCAACTGGAAACTCGACCTCGGCAAACACACCGTCACTCCCACCAGCGGCCGCGAACTCCGCACGATGACCGGCATCGTCGCCCCCGCAACCCTCGTCAGCGAAATCCAAAAGAACTGCGGCTAAGCGCCCTACTGCTACCTCGCTGGTCGCTACCGCTCCTGGCGCTCGTTCTCGCTGTCGCTCGGCAATCGTGCAAGCCGCTCAACAAAACCGGTCGCGGCGGTCGTTCTCGCTTCGCTCGGCAATCCGGCAAGCCGTTCAGAACCGCTCCGGGGCTCGTTCAGTCAGTCACTCGTCTTTGGGGGCGAGGGATTGCATGGCGGTGGCGAGTTCACCGACGGTCCAGCGGTCGTTTCGTTCTAGTCCCTCGCCCAACTCCCAAGGTTTCACCCGCTTTACCGTGCCGCCCTGGATGAAGAACGTCTCGCCATGAAAGGTGCATGCTTCGCTGGCGAGGTAGGCCACGAGCGGTGACACGTTGGCCGGGTCCCACACGTCGAAGCGATCGTTGGAGGTCGGCGCGGCGACGACGTCATCGAGACCGGGCGTGGCGAGCGTGAGACGGGTGCGGGCCGATGGCGATACGCAGTTCGAAGTCACTTTGTAACGGCCGAGTTCCTTGGCACAGATCTGGCTGAACGTGGCCACGCCCGATTTGGCCGAGCCGTAGTTGGTCTGGCCAGTGTTGGCGAACAAACCCGAGGTGGAGGTGGTGTGCACCAGGTTGCGACGCCGGCTGCTGCCGTCTTTGTGCTGTTCACGCCAGTACGCAGCGGCCCATCGGGTCGGGACGAAATGACCTTTGAGATGCACGGAGATGACGGCATCCCACTCATCTTCGGTCATGTTGACGAGCGCTCGGTCGCGCAGGATGCCTGCGTTATTCACCAGGATGTCGAGGTCGCCGTAGGCGTCTATCGTCGAGCGGATAAGACGACGGCCGCCGTTCCAATCGGACACATCGTCACCGTTCCCGATGGCTTCGCCGCCTGCTTCGCGAATGTCGGCCACGACCTGCTCCACCGAGGTGAGATCGGTGCCGGACACGTCGCCGCCTCCGCCAAGGTCGTTTACGACGACCTTGGCACCCTCTGCCGCGAAGAGGATGGCGTGCTCACGCCCGATGCCCCGACCTGCACCGGTAATGATCGCGACGCGCCCGTCTAATGCCCCCACGCTCTCTCCCTCATCTGATGTGTAAGGGCAGAGTAACCGCGGCGCTACCCGAGACGCAGATTCACCTTGGTGCCACGCTTCACCTTGGTGCCGGGCGGAGGATCACACGAGATAACCGGACGATCGATGGGACCCTCGATGGTGCCTTGGTCGAGGCCGGCTTCCTTGAGAACTTCCACGGCCTTGGTCACGGACGAGGCGTAGATGTTGGGGACGATGACGAGGTCGGGTCCTTTCGAGATGGCGATCTTCACTTCGCCACCACGTGGCAGTTCGCTCTCGACACCGGGTTCGATGCTGGCCACGATGCCAGCCGCCCACTTCTCGCTGAAGATGTCCTCGAGCTTGACCGCCTTCAGCCCGGCTTCTTCAATCGTGGCCTTGGCTTGCTCCCAGTTCATACTGCGGATCTCGGGAACCTGTCGGGGCTTGGGTCCGTCGGAAACAACGGCCTCGACAACCGTTCCCTTGGCGACGGCAGCATCGACGGCAAGCGTTTGACCCTCCACCGTCCACGACATAACGGTGTCGCTTAAGGCGTTTTCATCAAACACCCGCGTCGCCTCTTTGTAGACCAGTTTCTCGCTTTCGAGCAGCTTCTTGGCCTCAGCGCTCGTCAGCTTGGTGATGTCCGGGAGCTTGGCCAACTTCGGGCCGTCGGACACGGTGAGGTAGATCGCGTCACCCTTCTTCAGCAGCGTTCCCTGCGGAGGATCCTGCGCAATGACCACGCCCGGCGTCGGGGTATCGTCACTCTTTTCAGCCTTGATCTGCACCGTGAAACCGAAAGGACTGACAAGGTTGCGGGCCTCGCCTTCGGGCAGCAGCAGCATCGAAGGCACGGCGTGCGTCTTCACCTTGTTGGCCGTGACGGCCCAAAAACCTCCGCCACCCACAAGGGCGACGAGGGCAAGCACCATGCCCCACAGTGCCCCTCGACCGAGCCGACCCTTCTTGGGCTTGCCAAGGTTGAGCGCTTTGATGGCTTCGCTGTCGTCCACCGAATTGGACGGCAGATTCAATGCTGGCTCGGCGGCCTCTGGAGCAGCCACCACTGGCGCAACGGTGGCAGTCGGATCGATCATGGGCGGGGTGGCTGGACCGCGGGCTGGCGGGGAGGGCTGCGCCAGCACCGGCACGCCAAGCGCAGTTTCGTCATGGCGATTCGGAGCTTGCGTGACGACAAGTGGCAACGGCGCCGGACGGGGCAGCCGCTCGGCCGTGGCCAGCAACGCTCGGCCCATTTCGGCGGAGTCGTAACGTTCCTCGGGATCGGGTCGGCCGGACCGTTCGAGCACAGGAGCCAGCGGGCCGAGATCGGCGGAGACGGGCAGCAATTTGCCCAGGCGGGCCATGAGCGTGGCGACGGTGGTTTCGGCTGCGAATGGCACGCTGCCGGTGACCGCCTCCACCATCGACAACGCCAGGGAGTACACGTCACTCTTGCCGTCGAGGGGCTGACCGGTGGCCTGTTCAGGCGATGCGTAACGGGCAGTGCCGAGCATGACGCCGTCGGGCTCGGTCCAGCTGGCTTCGCTGATGGCGCGGGCAAGACCGAAGTCGGCGATGCGAAGTCGACCGTCTTCACCAAACAACAGGTTGGCCGGCTTGATATCGCGATGCACCACACCGCGCTTATGGGCGTAGTCGAGACCACGGGCCGCTTCGAGGCCGAGCACAAGCACTTGTGACGGCGAGAGCAACCGACCCAGATCGAGCATGGCGCGCAGACTGCCGCCAGCCAGATATTCGAGCACGAGGTACGGCGTGCCGTTGTCCTCGCCCCAATCGAACACGGCCATCACATTCGGATGGCTCAGCCCCGCCGCAGCCTGAGCTTCGGCCCGGAACCGCTTCAGAAAGGTCGGGTCGGCCGCCAGCGTGGGGTGGAGCAGCTTGACCGCCACCGTCCGCCGGAGTTGCACATCGTCGGCCTGGTACACCGTTGCTGACGCTCCAGAACCGACCGGCGTTACCAGCCGGTACCGCGCGCCAAGCACGCGCCCAATTTGATCATCACCGTAGGCGCTCATATCAACACCAAAACTACCGGGC
>JAYTKG010000178.1:0-3189 GCA_043730435.1 Acidimicrobiia bacterium
GCCGATGGTGCGCACCTCACCAATGCCAAGTCGCACGGCAACACCGTTATGACTGTCGGCGCAGGGCTCCATCGTGCACAACGCGGCCGACGCGTTCAGATCGGGCGTGAGCACCACCACGCCGTGACGTCGGGCATCTTGCGCAAGCGAGTGGGGCGAGTAGAAGCCCATCGGTTGCGCGTTGATGAGAGCGGCGCAGAACGCGGCAGGGTGATGCAGCTTGATCCACGACGATGAATAGACCAGATAGGCAAACGACACCGAGTGCGATTCGGGGAAGCCATAGTTGGCGAACGCAGCCATCTTCATGAAGATCTCCTCGGCCACCTCGCTGGTAACACCACGCTGTTTCATGCCGGCGAAGAGCCGTTCTTTCAGCCGCTCCATCTTGTCCCGGCTTCGTTTCGACCCCATGGCCTGTCGCAACTGATCGGCTTCAGAGGGCGTGAACCCGGCAACGTCGATGGCCATCTGCATGAGCTGCTCTTGGAAGAGCGGCACGCCGAGTGTCTTCGCGAGCGACTTCTCGAGCAAGGGGTGGAGGTAGGTGACCGGCTCGGTGCCGTTGCGACGACGTATATAGGGATGCACCGAGCCACCCTGGATAGGGCCGGGACGAATCAACGCCACTTCCACCACCAAGTCGTAGAACTTGCGGGGCTTCAGACGAGGCAGCGTGGCCATCTGGGCCCGACTCTCGATCTGGAACACGCCGATGGTGTCGGCGCGACACATCATGTCGTACACCTCATCCTCTTGCGGAATAGTTGCAAGATCAATCACTTCACCCGTATAGGTGGCAATGAGATCGACCGCGCCGTGCAGCGCGGACAACATGCCGAGGCCGAGCAGGTCGAACTTCACCAGACCGGTCGCCGCGCAGTCGTCCTTATCCCATTGCAGGATGCTGCGGTTCTCCATGCGCGCCCATTCCACCGGACACACCTCAATAACCGGACGATCACAAATCACCATTCCACCGGAGTGGATACCGAGATGACGCGGAAAATCCTCCACCTGCATGGCCAGGTCAAGTACCTGCGCGGGAATGTCGTGATCGGTCTGTTCTGCGGTTTTGGCGACGCGACCCCAGCCGTCTACTTGTTTGGACCAAGCATCCTGTTGGCCGGGTGCGTAACCGAGGGCTTTGGCCATGTCTCGCACTGCCGAGCGCGAGCGGTAGGTGATGACGTTGGCGACCTGGGCGGTATGGTCCCGGCCGTAGCGGTTGAAGACGTACTGAATCACCTCTTCCCGGCGGCCTGACTCGATGTCGATATCGATGTCGGGCGGGCCGTCACGCTCGGGAGATAAGAACCGCTCGAACAGCAGACCCAACGACACGGCATCGGCCTTGGTGATACCGAGCGCGAAACATACGGCCGAGTTCGCCGCCGAGCCACGACCCTGACAGAAGATGTTCTCCTTGCGACAAAACTCGACAATGTCCCACACCACCAAGAAGTAGCCGGGGAATCCGAGGCCCTCGATGATGTCGAGTTCGCGGTCAATGGTCTGCCACGCCCGGGCGGCCAGCCCCATGTCGACATGAGCGGGTGGCCGACGCCCGTACCGACGCCCGGCTCCCTCGAACGTAATACGGCGGAGGAAGGCCATCTCGCTCAAACCATCGGGACAGGGATAGGGCGGCAGGTTCGGCGCCACCAGGCGCAGATCGAACGCCATGGCCCGACCCAACTCGGCCGCCGTCTCCACTGCGCCCGGGTAACGAGCAAACCGTCGAGCCTGCTCGGCCCCGCTGCGCAGGTGCGCGCCCGCGCATGCGGGCAGCCACGGGTCGAGATCTTCCAAACTGCGACGGGCGCGTACAGCGGCGAGCGCGCTGGCCAGTGGCCGCTGGGCAGGCGTGGCGTAGTGGCCATTCACGGTAGCGACCACGGCCAGGTTGTTACGCACCGCAAGCTGGGCCATGGCGTCGTTGCGGTGGCTATCGAGTGGATCACCGTGATCCCACAATTCCACCACCACCCGATCCCGACCGAACAGGTCCATCAGCTTGCGCAGCTCGCGCTCGGCCGCAGCCGGACCATCGTTGATCAACGCTGCCGGCACTGCGCCCTTGCGACACGCCGTCAGCACCTGCACATACCCAGCTGTCTCAGCCGCCAGGTCTTCCAACATAAAGCGAGCCGCGTTTTTCGCCCCCGCCATCTGCCCCCGACTCAGCGCCGTTGACAGCCGGGCATACCCCGCCGGCCCATCCGCCAAAAGCAACACATGCTGGCCAGATGGATCGGGACCCCCCGTACGTGACTCCGGCCATTCCATCGCCTCATCGGCCAAAGTCGTTCCAAGACTCACTTCGGCGCCAAAGATGGTGAGGAGGCCTACGGCGCGGGCTGCTTCGGCGAAACGGACGACGCCGTAGAAGCCGTCGTGATCGGTGAGGGCCAGGGCTTCCAGGCCGAGGCGGGCTGCTTCTTCGGCGAGTTCCTCTGGATGAGATGCACCATCGAGAAAACTGAAATTGGAATGGCAGTGCAGCTCGGCGTACGGCGTGCCTCCGACTCGACGTGATGCTCCATCGGCATCGTATGGTTGACGCTTTCTACTCCACGCCGGACTATCTCCCCCGGCGTTCCACGAGGGCGTTCCAGGAGCGCGCCCATTGGACAGACGACTTTCCAGATCCTTCCAAGAAACCGTGGGGTTATTGAATCCCATACCCCACCACTATCGAACACTTGTTCGTAAAGGTCAACCCTGCCTTCGGGCATCTCTCATTCGCAAGATTTGTTCTGACTTGAGAGATCCTTGAGAAAATTTCATGCGAACATGAAGCTATAGGCCGAACGAATCATGCAATTCGACAGAGAGGCATATGCTTTGCAGAACAGCCACATACAGGTCGCGGGAAGTAAAAGGCCAGCAGAACCCTCAAGACTTCGTACATGTAGCCGATAGTCAAAGCGTCCTATGAACACGACAACTGCCCCCTCAGAATCCACCAGCCCTATCAGAGCGCTGATTGTGGACGACGCCCCCGAGCTGTGTCTGTTGCTCGAGCCACTCCTTTCCCGCGAAGGTTTTGACGTCAAGATCGTAGGAGAGGGCGACGGTGCTGTTGAACTCGCCCGCACCTTCGAACCGGACGTCATCATCCTCGACCTTCTGCTCCCTGGAATCGACGGGCTTGAAGCCTGCCGTCGCATCCGGGCGTTCAGTGAC
>JAYTKG010000179.1:0-5817 GCA_043730435.1 Acidimicrobiia bacterium
GCCAACAATCAAGCCCACTTTTCATACGCGGGAAGGCGGCACAAGCGGATCTCAATCTGTCGCCCGCCGATCTCGCCGTGGTCAAGGCTCGGGCCGCCGCTGGCTGCGAGGTACTTGGGCTGCGCTACATCGGCGACATGCTTGTCGGCACCCGCTTCGACACCTTGCGCCGCGAACTCGGGGACGCGTTCTTGGCGGTCGAGCTGGAAAGTCGTGGGCCAAGGGACCATAGCGTGCTCACCGAGCAGGCCGATCAGGCTTCGATCACCCGGGTTGTCGAGTTCCTGCGAGCCAAGCTGCACGTTGTGTCCGTCTGAACCTGCGGCAGTCACTGTCGGCAACCGGCAGTAACTGCCGCAAGTTCGCGGGCGCCCTACTTGGCGGATTACCTGACCGTTGGCTTTTTCGTCGGTGTCTTCTTGGCCGCGGTTGTCTTGGCGGACGCGACGGTTCGGGCCGGAGCGGGCGGGGGTGGCGTTGGCTCTGCGCTGGGGCGTCCCATGCCGAACATGGATGCAGCACCGCCAAGCAAATCGCTCAAGGGACCCAGCCGACGAGGAAGATCCCCCATGCCGCCAACGATTTTCTGGAGCTGATCGTTGAACTGGGTGAGCGTTTCAGGCAGTTGTTCGAGGGGTGCTCTCTCGAACATGGCGGCCACGCGCTGCACGCCGGGAAGGATCGTTTCGAGCGGCCCGTCGAGCGCTTCTCCTATGTCGTGCAGGCGTGTCGCGAACTTCTCCATCTCGGGGGCCAGCGCACGCGCGGGCGCTTCCACGACATTCACGATCGCGTTCAATCGCTCGATCAACTCTTCCAAGCCTGCCGCCGACCGCTGCAGGCTCCCCACCGTTTCCACCGCGGCCGCCAGGGTCTGTTTGGTTGCTTCCATGCCGCTCATCATCAGCCCGACGAGCTGAACGGGCGCAGCCAGAAGTTGAGTCATGTCGAAATCGTCGGAACCAGCCATGGCTAAACGCTACGCCACGCCGGTTGCCAGTTGCTATCCACGCAGCGTGAGATGAAGGCGGTGATCTTTTCGGGCGAGTCGTATGGAGGCGAGCGATGGCACCAGGCCGTGTGTGTGGTTGCTGGTCAACTGGTCGGCTCGGTGGGTCGTGGTGAGCCCGACGACGGTGCAGCCGGCACGGCTTGCGGCCTGCAAGCCTTCCGGCGCGTCCTCGAAGGCAATGCAGTCGACTGGTTCGATGGACAGGCGCAGGGCAGCAGCGATGTAACCCTCAGGGTCTGGTTTGAGGCGTCCGACATCCTCGGCGCCGATAAGCACGCTGGGCCGCGGGAGATGGCACGCCTCGAGCCGTCCGAATGCCAACCGCCGGGAGCCGGATGTGACCACGGCCCACTGGTGGTCGGTCAACATGGCCAGGGTGTCGCGAGCGCCGGGAAGCGCCACGACGGAATCGAGTTCTGACAGTTCAAGCGCTTCCAGACGGGCCACCTCGCTGAGCAGGTCACCTTCCGGGACGAAGTCACGAACCGTATCCAGCGCTCGTCGTCCGTGCGCCGCCGCAAGAACCTTGATCGGATCGAAACCGTGCATGCTCGACCACGCCGCCCACGTCCGTTCGACGGCGGACGCGGAATCGACAAGGGTGCCATCCAGGTCAAACAGCAGGGCGCCACAGTCGATCACGGAGCAAAGGCTACGACGACGCCCGTTCCTTCTGGCGGACCGCCCTCGCCACCCCGAACTTCGCCACACCCCCGCCGTAGGATGGGTGGGCGATGTCCTTCTCTGCCGACGATGGTTTGAACCCCGATCAACTCGATGCTGTCGTCCATATGGACGGGCCGCTTTTGATCGTGGCCGGGGCCGGGTCGGGCAAGACTCGGGTGCTCACCCACCGCATTGCCAACCTCATTCGTGAGCACGACGTGAGTCCCATGCAGATCCTGGCCATCACGTTCACCAACAAGGCCGCCCAGGAGATGCGCGAGCGAGTTGGGCATCTGGTTGGGCCGGTGGCACAGAAGATGTGGGTTTCGACCTTCCACTCGGCTTGTGTGCGCATCTTGCGGCGAGATGCCGGCCGCCTCGGATATCCGTCCAACTTTACTATCTACGACCAAGCCGATGCCGAGCGCCTCACCAGTTACGTCATTCGTGATCTCAGTCTCGATGCCAAGAAGTTCATTGCCCGCGGCGTGCACGCCACGATCTCAAAGGCGAAGAACGATCTGATCTTCCCTCCCGAGTACGCCGAGCGGGTGACGTCGATTTTCGAGCGCAAGATCGCCGACATCTACACCGAGTACCAGGCTCGTCTGCAAAAGGCCGGCGCCATGGACTTCGACGATCTGCTCACCAATACGGTACGACTCTTCCGTGGTCATCCTGAAGCGCTCCAGAGCTACCAAGAACGCTTCCAACACATCTTGGTCGATGAGTATCAGGACACAAACAAAGCCCAAAACGAAATCGTCCTGCTCCTTGGCGCTCATAGCCACGCGGTGACCGCCGTGGGCGACTCGGATCAGTGTTTAATTGCGGGCACGATGGTGCGTACGCCAACCGGCTTGGTGCCCATCGAGCTCATTGCTCCGGGAGATCAGGTCGACTCATGTTTCGGCAAGTCACTCCTGACCCCCGCCACGGTTCGTCACGTCATGCCTGGTCACTACAAGGGCGACATCATGCGCGTCAAGGTTGGGTCGTCCACTCTCGTTGGTACGCCCCACCATATGGTGCCGGCTCGCATCACTCATCGGCCAGACGCCCACATTGTTTATCTGATGTTCCGGGCGGACCGAGGCTTTCGAATCGGTCGCACCTCTGCTGTTCGATCCACCGGCGCAGTCCTGACCGAAGGCTTTCGCGTTTGCATGAACCAGGAGCATGGCGACGCCCTCTGGATCCTTGAGCTGCACAACGAGCTTGGCGAGGCTGCACTCGCCGAGGCAAGAATCGCCGCTCAATACGGCATCCCGACAGCCTGCTTTCATAGCGTCGGGCGTACCTTGGCGCTCGATGAGAGCCGCCTGGCCAGGCTGTTTGCCTCCATCGACACCGAGACAAGAGCCAAGGCACTGCTGCAGGATAAGAACTACCACCTTGAGTTTCCGCACTACCGCCCCGCGAACGGTCTTCGTCGACAAACGCTGAACCTGACTATGTTCTCCGATGTCCGCCCCGGTCGAGGTCGGATGCACCGAATTCAGTGGTCGTCAAGCCAGCACGACATAGCGAATCGGATTCGTAATGCAGGACACACGATCCGGCCAGGAAAGGGGCCGAATGTTCGATTTGAAACCAGCCGCACGAACTACGTCGACGCGCTGCGTCTCGCTCGCTCGGTTGCAAGCGCCGGTGGACTAGAGGTTCGCCGTCGTCTCGCCGTCGACGGTGTGATCTACGACTTCGTTCCGCTGGCTCATCTCCTTCCTGGGATGACCGTGCTCAGCTGCGACGATAGCGGGAGGCTCGTCGAACGAATGGTTGATGCCACTCAGACGGTCGCGTATGACGGACCTGTCTACGACCTTGAGGTAGCGGACGCCCACACCTATGTCGCTAACGACATCCTCGTACACAACTCGATCTACAAGTTTCGCGGCGCTGATTTTACGAACATTCTCGACTTCGAAAACGCGTTTCCTGACGTCACCACCATCTTGCTGGAACAGAACTACCGGTCGTCGCAGACCATTCTCGATGCCGCCAACGCAGTCATCGAGCAGAACATCTCTCGCAAGCCGAAGTCGCTGTGGACCGATGCCGGACACGGCGAAAAGATCGTCCGCTACCACGCCGATGACGAGGGTGACGAGAGTAGATGGATCTCGCACACCATCAGTCAGATGCACGACACGGGTGACTTTCGATGGGGTGACATTGCTGTCTTCTACCGCACCAACGCACAGTCGCGCGTGCTCGAAGAAGGTCTCATGCGGTCAGGTATCCCGTACAAGGTGGTGGGCGGAACCCGCTTCTACGACCGGCGCGAAATCAAAGATGCGCTCGCCTACCTGAAGGTGGCCGTGAACCCGGCCGACGAGGTGTCCATCAAGCGGGTGCTCAATTCACCCAAGCGCGGCATTGGCGACACCACCGTCGAGCGTGTCGATGCATGGGCAAACGCTCACGGGGTCACCTTTCTTGACGCGCTGCGCCACGCGGAAGAAGCAGGCGTACGTGGTCCGGCGCAGCGCGGCATTCGCGGCTTCGTGAACCTTGTCGATGTGCTGACCGCGACGGCTGAGGGTGGACCGGGTGACGTGCTGCAGACCGCACTTGAGAACTCCGGCTACCTCGCCGAACTGGAAGCCGAGAATACCGTTGAGTCGGCCGGCCGGTTGGAGAACCTGTCCGAACTGGTCGGCAACGCTGGCGAGTTCGAAACGATCGCCGAGTTCCTCGAACAAGTGGCGCTGGTGGCCGACACCGATCAGATCGACGGTGCCGACGACAGTCGCGTGCTCATGATGACGCTGCACTCGGCGAAGGGCCTTGAGTTCCCGGTCGTGTTCCTGGCCGGTTGTGAGGAAGGGATCTTTCCGCACATCCGCTCACTTACCGAACCCGACGAGATGGAGGAAGAACGTCGCCTCGCGTACGTCGGCATCACCCGGGCCATGAAGCGGCTGTTCGTCAGCCACGCGTGGAGCCGCATGTTGTTTGGTTCCACGCAGTACAACCCGCCGTCGCGCTTTCTCGACGAGATTCCCGTCGAACTCATCGAGAATGTGGGCACCCGCGGGCGCCGTTCCGGTCGAGCCAGTCAGCGACGTTCGTTTGGCAGTGACGGCGGAAGCCGACGCAGCAGTTGGGATGAACCCAAACCGACGCCTCGCAAATCGTTCGGCAGCTTCGACCCCGATGAGGAAGACCAGGCCGCCAACGCGCACCGCGAGCGGGTGGTTGAAGCAGCCATCCGTGGCTCACTGAACGCCGTCGACACTACGACCGGTGCCGAGAAGATGGGTCTGCGCGTCGGCGACGACGTGAAGCACGTCAAGTTCGGCGAAGGCGTCATCCTCCTGCTCCGCGGTGACGGCGACAAGGCCGAAGCCACGGTTCGCTTCCGCGAGGTTGGCAACAAAACGCTTCTGCTCGCCTGGAGCCCCCTCGAAAAGCTCTAAGAAGTTAGGCCGGGGCCATTGTTCCGACAGAAGCGGGCGGGGATGCGGTTCTGCGGTGGCGCCTGAGGAGCCAGCCGCCGATGCCGAACACCGCAATCACAAAGACGGTGTTCAGGATGAACAGAACGCGGGCCTGACTGTGCACGCTTGAGCAGGGGGTGCGCTGATAGCCGAGTTTGTTGACGCCTTCTGGCTGTGTCGGCAGCGTCGGTAAGGTGCCTGTTCGAGCTGCGGATGCGAAGAGGTTGTTGCAGGACACCTTCTGTGAGTACACCACCTCCGGACCGATCTTCTGATCGACGGGTGCATTTGCCGACGGGCGACGGTCCTTGCCTGCTGGCACGGAGTCGGACAGGGGTCGCAGCGCCCAGAACCCGAGCGTGATGGCGTACCAGGCCAGCAAGCCAACCGCAGCGATGAGGACGGACCGACGACCTGACGACATCAGGCCAGCCTACGTGGGCTACGCCCCGTCGTAGGCGTCCTGCAAGCCCTGGATGTCGATCTTGGTCATCTGCAGCATAGCGTGCATGACGCGCTGGGACTTGACCGGGTCGGGGTCACCCATCAGGCGGCCCAGCGCAGTCGGCACGATCTGCCAGGAGATACCGAACTTGTCGCGAAGCCACGCGCACTGCTCATACGCGCCACCCTCACCCAGCCGCTCCCACAGGTCGTCGACTTCGGCCTGCGTCTCGCAGCTTACGAACATCGAAA
>JAYTKG010000180.1:0-41039 GCA_043730435.1 Acidimicrobiia bacterium
CAACTCGGCTACGCCGACCAAGCCCACCTCACCAGTGCAGTCAGTGCAGCGTACGGCGCACCACCGGCCGCGTTCGCCCGCCAAGAGGCCAGCGGAGTCAGCCCAGTCAGCTGATGGCCTTGGCTAAGGCGGCGATGCCGCGCTCGATCGTTGGGCTGTCGTAGTAGGCAAAGCTGAGGCGCATGTAGTTGGCAAGGCTGCCACCAACGGTGAATTTGCTGCCGCTGCGGAAGCCGACCTTGTGCTCGGCTGCCTTCGGAAGGAATGTTGTGGTGTCGATGTCCTTGGGGAAACGCAGCCAGAAGAAGTAGCCACCGTCGGGTACGTAGTACTTCACCGTCGAGGGAAAGTGGGCGCTCAATGACGCATCCATCACCATGACGCGCTCGCGATATGTGGTGCGCAGGAAATCGAGATAGTTGCGAAGTGAACCATCTTCCACGAGCGTCCTGACGATGGCGGAGGTGAACGGATTGAGTCCGCCTCCACTTACGATGAAACCGGCGTTGGCGAGCCGCTCTATCAGGGGCATGGCGGCCTGGATCCAGCCGAGCCGTAATCCTGGCGCAAGGATCTTGGTGAACGTGCTCAGCGAGAGCACCACACCGCTGTCGACGTACGCGGCCATGGGCGGCGGCACCGATGCGGTATAGCTCAGCAGGTGATACACCTCGTCGGCGACGATCAGGAACTCATGCTCTTTCGCCAGTGCTACCAGACGTTCACGGCGCTCGACCGGCAGCGTGTAGCCGGTGGGATTTTGGAACGTGGGAATGATGTAGATGAACCCCGGTCGCTCGTCGGCCAGCGCGGCTTCGAGCGCGTCGATGCGAAGGCCGTGTTCATCGACGGGGATGCCAACAATGCGTAGGTGATGCTGACGGAAAATGTCGAGGGCCAGGAAGTAGCTCGGCTCCTCGACAAATACCACGTCGCCCGGCTTGGTGAACACGCTGCAGACAAGATCGATGGCTTGTGAGTTGCCGTTGGTGATGAAGATCGGTTCCGGGTCGCACGGCACTCCGTACGCCTCGGTGAGGAAGTTTGCAAGCGCAATGCGCAGGTACCCGTCCCCGAGCTCCGTTCCATACTGCAGCGAATACGGCTCGATGCCTTTGGCCATCGCGGCACGAAAGAGCTCGGTAGGCAAGATTGCGTCCTGCGGATGGCCGATGCCAAAGTCGACCACGTCGGACGGCGCCCACGCCTGCGTGGTCTGCGCGATAAGTGCCGCCCGACGACCTGGATCGAGGGCTATTTCGGGTCCAGTTCCAACGACAGGCTGTTCATGCAATAGCGCTGACCGGTGGGATTGGGTCCGTCGGGGAAGCGATGACCGAGGTGGGAACCGCACTTCTTGCACACCACTTCTTCGCGAACCATTCCGTGGCTGCGATCCGTCTTCACCTCGACCGCATCGCTGTCCATTGGGTCGTAGAAGCTAGGCCAGCCACTACCCGACTCGAACTTGGTGTCGGAGGAAAAAAGCTCGGCCTTACAAGCAGCGCAACGGTAGACACCATCGTCGTGGCAGTCGACGTACTTGCCGGCCCAGGCTCGCTCGGTACCGGCCTGGCGCAACACCTGGTATTGCTCGGGCGTAAGGATCTTGCGCCACTCTTCTTCAGTCTTTTCGATTTCGGGCATGTGAATATTCTCGCACCGGGATCGGCGATTCGAAACGCCGGGTACCTAAACAGCTCCTTACGAGCGTTTTCGACCGGTTCACCATCCCGAGGGGCGCTGTCACGGCTGACGGCCGCTATGGCCGCGTGACGTGACAGCGTTCAGGCTGCGAGGCCCAATAGACCTCGAGTGAGTCGTTCAAGGACCCAGTCGGGCCGATACCTGACGTCGTCATAGGTGAAGGTGAGTACCCGCCTACCAAGAAGCACGAGTTCGGACTGCCGCGCGGCATCGCGCTGAAGCTGCTGCCGTGTCGAGTGATACCCGAATCCGGTGACTTCCACGATCAAGCCTCCCGAGAACTCGAAATCGACTCGGGCGATAACGGTTGACCCGGATCGGTACGTGCGCTGCATCGTCGGTCGATCGAGTTTTCCGAGGCGGACCAACCGAAGAAACATGCGTTCAAGGCGGCTTTCACCGCCGGTGTCAACCAAGGCGTCCAGCAGGATTCGCCCGCCGTTGATACCCCGACGATGCCGATCCACAACGCGGGTCCGGAGGCGCTGTTCCGAAACCAACCGCTGTCGAATGGCCGAATCGATTGCGTTCTCGATCTCGGCCCTGTCGAAATCAAACAACGGCCCGTCAAGGATGAGACGCTCGGGCCGAAGTACTCGAAGACCGTCTATAGCGGTGGCATCTCGTCCGCCAATCTCGCTCGCCGTTGATCGGATCGTGATGTGAGGTTGCGCGACCGACGAGGCACGAGGAGCTCGACGGAATTGTCCTGAAAGCCGTCGAGACCGTGAAGGCGGGCTGCGGACCGACCAGCGAGGACCCCGCACTCGCCCACATCAGCCAGACCAGCCGCCAGCGATTGCTTCCACGTAGACGGTGTGCCGGCTAGTGTGTAGGACTTCTCGCCCAGCTCCACGAGACGGCCAGCCCGCACCCATTTGAGGCGGAGACTCGCGTCGACCCCCAGTCGGCCAAGTTTCTGGCGGGAGACAACACCGTGGTTGGCGGCCGCTGTGGCCGCAATAGCGTCAAATCGAGCGTTCACCCTGCACAGCATGTCGAAGGGGTGTATCAGGGTTGCAAGAAGACCAGGCGCTGTCACGACATGCGGCCGGTCTGGCCGCCGATAGTGACAGCGTCTCTCGGCGGCTCTCGAGCAGTAGCCTCACGGCATGACCCGGCCTGTGCCCAGCTTGGTGAAGTTCCTGGCGGGGCTGGCCCCGGTGCTGGCATCGCCCATCATCACGTATGCGCTCATGGGGGATCAGGCCAGCACCAAGGATCCGAACCCCGACTATTTCCTTCATCCGCTGGCCATCTCGCCGTCGACCGTAACGACCATTGCGTTGATCGCCACGGTGCTCGCTCTGGTCGGGCTCGGCGTGCTGGTCCCGCGATGGAACGAAGGTTCGCTGCATCCTGCGTGGAAACGTGTGGTGGTGTGTCTGGTCCTCGGCGGGATCCTGGTTGGAGGGTTCTACCGGGTCGCAACAGCAGCCGTGATCGGAGCCAACATCGGCGCGGGTGTCATGGTGCTCTTTGCCGGACCGGCGTTGCTCGCACTGCTTGTCGGCGCGTTCTTCTCCGCTCGAAAGGCACGGGAGCCCAACGGGTCGACTACTCCGGTGGCGCAGTAAATCGGCGACGCTGCCAACGCATGGGCACCTTGACGCGTTGGTCGAGTTTGCCCGACCACTTCGGTGCCAGGCCCTCATGTTGGAGCGCATCGACCAGCTCGGCCGCAATCGATAGCGCGGCCGCAGGGTAGGCGTCAGGCCCTATGTCGCCAACGGCGGTGTACGACAGGCCGAGGCCGTGCCCATCAACGGCGCGCTCGGTGTCGTTCCAATGGAAGAACACAAGGCCGCGTACCGTTTGGCCAAGCGAAGCAGCGTTCTCAACTTCGCCTGCGACTGCCGCGAATCCGCAATTTTGACAGCACGCAAAGTTCTGCCGAAAGAGAATGCCGTTTGCTTCCAGCGCCATCGCTGCGTGACCGAGCCGGTCGTTGTCTGTTGTGCCCCACATCCGCTCTTCGTGGTCGTGAGCGACGAGCGCCCGATCAACCGCATCGGCCGAGCACTGCGCGAGTTCAGGTGTCGGATCACCGTGGCCAATTACCTCGATGATCTCGCTCACCGCTTCATCGCGAGTAGCGAATCCGGCCCGCACGATCCGGTCCGCCAGTTCCACGATCTCTGCTTCAGCGGCCGGCACCCATCCAACCTATGAGCCTCTGTAGCGAACCGCACGGAACACCGGGCCCGGGGGTGCGCGAGTTGATCTGTCATGACGCGTCGGTGCTATCAGGGCCAGCGATGGATCCTCGGTCGAGCCTTAGGGAGCAAGTCGACGAGGTCTTTGATGTCGCTGACGTCGCCGGTCACTGGACAAGTCGTTCGAGCGTGTCGACGTGGTCGGCGGGTGACGGCATCGCCAAGATTTCAGCCGAAAGTTGCGTGGCGGCGAATCGGTACTCGGCGTGTTCGAGAAGCGCCGACGCAGCAGCGTGGATCGAGGCGCTGTCCCGGTGGTTCTCTTCGAGCACAATGGCTGCTCCGGTCCGGACGATGGCGTCTGCGTTTTCCCATTGATCGGCCCATGTCGGAATCACGAGTTGGGGAATTGCCGCACACGCACTAGCCAACATCGTGCCCGCTCCCGCATGGGACACAACGAGTGCGACTCGTTCAAGAACGAGTTCCTGAGCGACGAACCGTTCGACGCGTACATTTGCCGGTATCGGCCCGAGGCCGTCGATAGGAAACTGGGGCCCTATCGTGGCTAATACGTCGACATCCAATGACGAGAACGCATCGAACATCTCCCGCCATGGTGCGAGCGTTGCGACGATCGGTGTCGTTCCAGCGGTCACATAGATGGCCGGACGATCACGACCCAACGCTGCGATCCACTCAGGAACATCACCGTGGTCCTCGGTGACGTTCAACGGTCTCATCTCGCAACTTTGATGGAGGTTGCTGGCCTGCCCCATTGATTTTGCGAATGGGTGAAAGTACACGTCGCCCGCGAGGTCGCTCATCGTTGGCGGCGGTAGCCGAAGAGATTCCCACACGGGCGCAAGCGCTGCTTCGGCCATCGGAACCGCATCATCAGGAAGGGCGCCGCTGTAGGCCACGGTCACATGCGGAACGCCATGCGCAACAGCATGTGGCGCCGCACCCTGTTCCGCGGTTTCATGAACGACAACCTCGGGTCGAAACCGATCAAAGATTGCCCCCAAGTCAGACACCATCTTCGGTGCGGCTGCCTGAGCGAACAGCCCAGCGAACAGGCGACCTCGGCGCAGCCTTGGCGGACCGCTCAAGATGTCAGCGAACTGTGGCTGGAGAAACGCACCCCGCTCTGCCACGGTCATTCCGGCAACAGCGACCTCAAACCCGTGTCGACGAACCAAATCGCGACCATCCTCGGCGACCGCCCACAACACCTCGTGGCCACGATCACGAAGCGCCTTCGCGAAGGGCATGATCGGGTACGCATGACCGGTCCCCGGCGTCGATGTGACGAGCACACGCATGACAAACGGTACCCCTTTCAACGGACAGCGAATTCATGGTGATCGCTGACGTTGCGTCTCTATGTACTCGGTGAACGTCACCTTGCACGGCTCGTCCCATGTTTCCCAGACCTCAGGCAATCAGGTTGCGCTGGTCGTACTGCGGTCGTACCATGTAGGGGTGTCATCGGTTGTCAAACGTTCGGTTTCTCTTCCCGCAGAGCTCTTCGAGCGACTTGAGTCTGAAGCCGCTGAACAGGGGCGGACGGTGTCTGCCACCCTCGCCGATGCTGCCGACCTGTGGCTTTCGACGCGGAAAGGGCTAAAGGCGGTGCGCGCCTGGGAGCGGTCGAATGGGGCATTGACCGCGGCTGAGCTCGCTGAGGCGGACGTGATCCTCGATCGAGCCGGAGTCGGTCGTCGCTGATGGCTAAGGCCAAGACAGTCAAAGGACCATTGGGGATTCTCTACGACAGCGGGGCATTGATCGCTGCCGACCGTGATAGCCGGAGAATGTGGGCGATCCATGCGAGGGCGCTCCAGCGGGGCATCCGCCCAATTGTTCCGGCTGGGTGCGTCGTGGAGGCCTGGCGTGGGGCTCGCCAGCCAAACCTTGCCCGACTACTCGAAGGATGTGAGGTCGAGACACTCGACGAGATTCGGGGAAAGCGGGCGGGCACGATGCGAGCGGGCGTTACCGGGACGGTAAGTGCCGTTGATGCAACGGTTGTCGAAGCAGGCGTTCGGCGTGGAGCGGCAATCGCCACTTCGGACAGATCAGACATTGAGAGTCTTGCCGCAGCCGCAAGGCGACGCGTCGCCATCATCGACATCTGACGGCTTCCGCCAGGACCATCGGAGCTAGTCGGTGATTTCGCCGTCCCCGTGTGAACGTCCGGGTTGTGGAACGGTCTCTTGGGAGCGGTCTTAGAGACTGGGTCCGAGTTATGCCGGATTTTTGAACCAGGCGGCGAGGGCTTCGAGGCCTTCGTCGATGGTGATCCGGGGTGACCATCCGAGATCGTGTTTGGCTGGGCGGGGATCGAACCAGTGGGCGGTGCCGAGTTGCTCGGCCAAGAAGCGAGTGAGTGGCGGCTCGGTGGTTCGTCGGGTGATCTTCCACGTTCGTTCTACGATCGAACCGGCCACCTTGGCGATGGCCAGGGGCACATCCCTCGGTGCGAACGGCACGCTGGCCGCGGCACAGATGCCGGCCACCAAGTCGCGGATTGGCCGAGGTTCGCCGTTGGCAATCACGTAGGCACGGCCTGCGCACGCGGCGCCCGGACGAACCCGGTCGAGCGCGGCCACAAGGGACTCGGCTGCGTTCGTGATGTACGTCGTATCGATGAGCGCAGCACCCCCTCCGACGAGCGCGAGCCGTCCGCTTCTCGCTCGGTCAACGATGCGGCCGACCAGCTGGGTATCACCCGGCCCCCACACGAGGTGCGGGCGAATGGCGACCACGGCAAGGTCGCTGGCGTTCGCAGCCAGCGCCGCCTGTTCGGCCATGGCTTTGGATTCGGCATAGAAGGCGTTCTTCCGTCCGAGTATCGGCGGTTCGGCACCGAGTCCGGCAATGGCGTCACCCCCGTGGGCCACGGACGGAGAAGAGACGTACACAATGCGCTCGATGTCAGCTGCTCGGGCCGCGGCCAAGACGTTGTTGGTGCCGTCCACGTTGATGGCCCGGTAGTCAGCCCACGAGCCGACCACGCCAACCTTGGCTGCGGCATGGACGATGGCATCACACCCATCCGCCGCGCTTTGTACGGCCATGGCATCTCGAATGTCGGCGGTGACTTGCTCGGCTGCCAACGTCGACCGGCCTCGTTGCAGGCACACCACTTCGTCGCCCCGCGCCAGCAGGATCTCGGCGGTGGTGCGAGCCAACAGGCTGGTGGCCCCGGTCACCAGAACTTTCACGTTTTGGCCCGCTTGCCATCGAGCACGTCCGTCGCCCAGGCAGCGAGCGCAGCACGATCGATCTTGGCGTTGTGGCGAATGTCGACCGGCAACTTCTTTCGGCTCAGCACCGCGGCCACGGGCACAGTGACCGCCTGTCGCACTGCGTCGGTAAGGGACGCTGACGCCAGGCCGTCGTGTTCGCCCTCCACCACGACCACCAGCTGTTGCACCCCGATCGGGCCGACGCCGACGGCTGCGGCTCGACCGATGGAGGGAACCGTTTCGGCCTCAATCTCAATGGGGACCGGTGTCAGTAGGCCGTTCACGGTTGAGACGATGTGGACGCCGCGGCCCTCGATCCAAAGCGAACCTTTGGCGTCAAGATGCCCGACATCACCGGAGTCGTGCCAGACCGAGTGGCCGTCGTTCGAGCGTGCTGCTGCCTCAGCGGCCCACAATCCGTCGTAGCCGTCAGACAGCCAGGGTGCAGAGACCAGTACCCGACCCATGGTGTCGCTGAGTGGGTCGATGCGCACCTGCGCACCGTGAACAGGGTGCCCGACATTGACCCCGCGTCCGGGACCGGTGCCATTGATGGTGTCGAGATCGATGTCGGCCACGGGAAGCGCCTCGGTCATGCCGTAGGGCGTGTGCAATTCCGCCGCCGGACAAAGTTGCGCAACCGACCGCAGCAGCTCTGGTTGCACCGGCGCGCCGGCCGAGAGAACTAGCCGAAGGCGAGCGAGACCTAGAAATGAGGTCGTTGCAGTTGCAACAACATTTGCCAATGCGGATGGCGAAGCGAACGCCAGGGTGGCGTTGACTGCCGTGCACGCGTCGTTCAGAGCGCCAGCGGTGAGTGCGGCAGGCTCGGTGACATCAACATCAGGAATGGCCGACGGGATGCCAAGAGCCGGGCCGTACAGCGCAAACGGAGCAAAGGCAGCAACCAGACGGTCATCGCTGGTGATGTTGTACGTGCGCACCAGCGCGTCCCGCTGCTCTTCAAGCTGTCCATGCAGATAGCGCACCCCTTTTGCCGGTCCGGTGGCGCCCGATGTGAACAGCACGGCGGCCGGGTCAGTGGCGGCAGGTGGCGCCGGTGCAGCGGCCGTGCCCCGAGCCGCTACCTGATCGAGTGTGCTGTGTACAGACAAACCGGGCACTGCTCGGCCACCCACCTGGATGGCCTGTGCTCCGGGTGCCCAACGCATCGTGCGGGCCGCTGCCAGCGCTTTTGAAGGGCCGATGATCCAGGCTGGGCGAGCCCCACGGATGGCTCGTCCGAGACCGCGTAGGCCCAGTCCCTTGTCGGCTATTACGGTAACGAGACCGGCTCGCCAGCAGCCGTAGAGCACTGCTACCAGATCGGGGCCGGGCGGAATGAGTAGCGCGACACGGTCGCCGGGTTCAAGCCCGCTGGCCCGTAGTCCGACCGCAATGCGCTTCACCCGCTGATGGAGATCGGCCCACGACGTGCTGGTGCCGGTGGCCCCATCCAGAAAGGCGAGTGACGGGTCGTTGGCTCGGGACTCAAGCGCGGCCCACAGCGGGCGTCGGCCGCTGTCGGCTTGTTCAGCCGCGGGTGATACTGCGGCGCGGCCGAGGTTCGTTAACCAGGCGCTGGCCACACTGGCAACGTCGGCCTCCTCCACCACGAGGTGACCAGCCTTCACGAAACGGTGTCGATCAACGTGCAAAAACCGGCTGGCGAGATCATCGGCAAACGCGTCGGAGAACACGGGGTCTCGCCCGCCCCAAGCCAACAGAACAGGTACGTCGAGTGTTGGTAATTTTGATGCCACCTCGGCAAGCGCATCAGAAGAAGGATGTTTCGGGGAGAACGGCACATCGGCTACGAACGACCTAATAGCGGCGCGCGTGGATGCACTTCGATACGGCGCGAGGTACGCCTGGCGTGCGGTCTTCGTCATCAGCCGACCCGACAGCAACGCAGTGCCGGCCACGAAGACAGGTGTGCGTCGGCATGCGAAGTCGGTTATACCCGTGGCCGCAGCGAAGCGGATCAGTGCTGGGCCGCGGGTGCCAGCGGGAACGGCGATACCGGTATTGGTGAGCACCATCGCCCGAACACGTGACGGGTTGGCGACCGCCCAGCCCATGGCAATCGCACCGCCCCAGTCGTGCGCGGCAAGAACCACGGGACCAGACACGTCGAGCGCAGTCAACACGTCGGAGACGTCCTGTACCCGAGTTGTGTAGCGACGGGGCGCTGTTCGTTCCGAGTACCCCATACCCAACTGATCGACCGCAATGACCCGATAGCGATCACCGAACAAGGTGAGGAAGCTCCGCCACAGATACGACCATGTCGGGTTACCGTGAATGCACACGATGGTGCCGATGGGGTCGGCCGGCGCAGTGTCGAGCACGTGCCAGGTGTAGATCGACCCATCGTGGCTCGGCACCGAGACAACGCGCGACCATTCCGGGTTGACGCCCCATCGTTCGAATGTCGCAGCGGTGGGCAGGGTCGGAGTAACTCCGACCGAGTTCACCATACGATCTCGGTGAAGCTGATGTTCAGACCTGAACCAATCCCCATGCACAACACCCGCTGGCCGGGCAGGATCAAGTCAACCTGCTTCGCCAGCGTGATGGGAATGGCTGCGGGGCCGACGTTGCCGAACTTCGGGTAGGTGAGGGGAACCTTCTCGCGGTCGATGCCCAAGCGCTCGCACATAAGGCGAGTGTGTACCGACGACACCTGATGCACGATGTACCAGTCCATGCCTTCTTGCCAGTCGAAGTTCTCACCGGCCGCTTTCCACGCGCTTTCGGCTAGCTCGAGCCCGGCCTCAAGCAACGCCCGCGTGTCGGTCTTCATCTTGTCGAGATCACCGATGCAGAGTTTGTGATGCTGCGTTCCGGCGCGGGCCACGCCACCGACGAAGCGATGCGCGTCGGGGTGCTTGTCCATGTTGCCCATAACCATCGCTGCGGCACCCGACCCGAGGGTGAGGGAGGCGAACTCGTCGAAGATATCGGCGGCGGATGAGGTCTCCTTCTGCAACCGCGCAATGGTTGCGAGTTGGGTCTGACGGCTGCCTTCTCCGTCGACAATCAACACGTACTCAACGTGACCGGCGTCGATAGCGGTGGCAGCGAGATGCATAGCGTTCACAAAGCCAAGGCAAGCATTGGCCAGATCAAAGTTGATGCACGACGTGGGCAGCCCGAGACGGTCGTGAACGGCGCAGGCGATGGACGGCTCAAGGTGGTGTTTGCACACCGAGGTGGAGATCAGCATGCCGATCTGGCTGCGGTCGATACCGGCCTGCTGGATGGCAACCTCACCGGCTTGTGCCGCAGCATCATCGAACGTGACCGACTCTGGCCACCATCGGCGCGCGTGAATGCCAGCGAGTTCGGCGAGGAGACCCGGACGCAGACCGTTGCGCTCATAAGAGCCCTGCAACTGTTCGTCGATCCATACCGATGTGACTTCCTCAGGAGCGTCTACGGCTGCGACGCTGACGATTCCCGCTCGCTGATGGTGGTAGACGGCATTTGCAGTCACGATTGGCCCTTCCGCTGGCATCAGGGGGCAATCTGCGGAGAGGGCAGATCGACGGAAACCCGTCCTCACTACCGGCTGGTAGCTCTCGCTCAGCTGTCAAGTTTAGACAACTTCAAGACTTTCCGTCGCGGTCAGGTGTACTCGGCGGGTCAGACAGGCCAAACTAGGTGCGTGACGTACACACTTCCCGATACTGACTCCAAGCTGCGGACCCTCGACTGGGCTATCCGCTACTGCTGCCCGTTGGCGCTGGATCGCATCGGAGAGAACGCTGATGCCGAGAAGTTGCGCAACCTTTCGCCCATCATCAATGGCACGCTCGCTGGCGCGTCGCAGATGATGGTGAAGAAAACAGCTGCTGCCATTCTCGAGCGCATGGAGCCAGCCGACGGTGTCAGTTTCGGAGACTGGTCAAAGGGTCGCAATGTGCTGCTCCGTGTCGTTGAGTCGGCCAAGGCCACTGCTATCGCTGCACAAGACGCCGGCATCGACGACCCGGTCATTGCCCTCGTCGCTACAGGTACGCCGGTCACCCGCGCTGTCGCTGCCGTTGCCAAGGCCGCTGCCAGTGCGGCTCCGGCCGCGCCTCCTGCCTGACCGCGTGAGTCTTGGGCGGGACATCATCTGGGTCAATGACTCGGGCGATTCCCGAGTAGCAGCGTTTGTCGGTTTGCGTGATCGTGAGCTACGAGTAATAGACGGGCAGTTCGTGGCCGAGAGCGACATCCTCATCGACCGCGCTGTGCTCGCCGGCTACCGTCCACTCGCCGTCATGATCGATGCGACGCGCACAGAGCCGCTTCCCGCGGTGCTGGCCGACGACGTGCCCGTGTTCGGCGCGAGTCCGGAGCTACTTCGCCGCATCACGGGTCTGGCTGTGCATCGTGGCAGCCTTGGGCTGTTCGAACGCCGACCGCAGATGTCGGTGACTGATGCGCTTCACGGTGCTCGCCGGGTGGTGGTGCTGGGCGGCGTAATGAACCCCACGAATCTTGGTGTGATCTTTCGCACCGCGGCGGCGTTCGGCTTCGATGCAATCCTGCTCGACGTGGATTCCACCGACCCGCTGTATCGCCGTGCCAGTCGGGTATCGATGGGAACGGTGTACGGCTTCCCCCATGCCACCATTCCCCGATTGCCCGATGGTCTCTCGGTGTTACGGGAGGCTGGCTTCGTCACACTGGCCCTGACGCCCGATGACGACGCGGAATCGCTCGACGATGTCACCTTCGCTCGCACCGACAAAATCGCCATCATCCTCGGCACCGAAGGCCCTGGTCTGTCCGACGACGCTATGGCCGCCGCCGACCGGCGCGTCCGTATCCCCATCTGCACCGGCGTCGACTCCCTCAACGTCTCGGCAGCGGCTGCGGTGGCGCTCTACGCACTTACCCGGCAATAGCCATCGGCTGTCGCCAAGACAGTCTGGTGACAGCGCGCGAAGATGGATGCATGAAGGTTGCCGTCGTTGACTATCGATCCCCGTCCGCCGCGGCCGACTTTACGCGGTCGTTGAAACACACCGGGTTTGCCGTGCTCACCAACCATCCGCTCGAGGCTGATTTAGTGCAGAAGGTTTACGACGACTGGCTGGCCTTCTTTGCCACTGATGCCAAGTTCAAGTACCCGTTCAGCCCCGACAGTCAGGACGGCTATTTCTCGTCCGCTGTCAGCGAGACGGCCAAGGGCAACGCCATCAAGGACATCAAAGAGTTCTTTCATATCTACCCGTGGGGGCAGTATCCGACGGAGGTCACCGACGCAGCCCTGCGTTTCTACGACCAAGCCACCGACCTCGCCAAGGAGTTGCTCGACTGGGTAGAAGCCGAAACGCCACCGGAAGTCGCTGCCAAGTTCAGCGTTCCGCTCTCGAAGATGCTCGACGGCAGCAAGAACACCCTTCTGCGCATTCTTCGCTATCCGGCTCTGACGGGTCATGAACCGCCGGGAGCTATTCGGGCTGCCGCCCATGAGGACATCAACCTCATCACGGTGTTGCCGGCATCGAACGAACCCGGTCTCCAGGTGCGCGACGTTCATGGCGCTTGGCACGACGTGCCGTGTGACTTTGGCAGTCTCGCCATTAACGCCGGCGACATGCTGCAGCTCGCGAGCGGCGGCTACTACCCGTCGACGCCGCACCGGGTTACGAATCCGACCGGTGAATCCGCCACGCGCCCGCGGGTGTCGGTTCCGCTGTTCTTGCATCCGGCCAACGATGTCGTGTTGGCCGAAGGGCGCACTGCGTTTTCGTTCCTGCAGGAGCGCATCCGCGAGTTACGCAGCCAGGATCTCAAGAACTAGGTCAGAGAGAAGTCGCCTGGAATTTTATATGTCGAAGAGTGATATATTTTGTAGTATATGAAAATGCAGCACCTGGCGGGCTGTACGTCGAAGCGGTGCGCCAGGACGCGGCCATCATTCTGGCCGATTTGGGGCGCCTTGTAGGAGCGCGGCTTGGCGTCGGCAAGGTGGCATACGCCTCATGGGCCGACGCGATCGCCGGGCTTGTTGCCATACCCGATTGCCCGGTCATCGTCCTCGATGAGTTCGGATATCTCTGTGAGGCGAGTCCAGAGCTTCCGTCTGTAATTCAGCGCGCAATCGATGCGAGCAGGCAGACCGGTGTCGGAACCAATCGGCTGATTCTGTGCGGATCTACTGTTGCTCAAATCTCGCATCTACTCGACCGCGATCAGCCGCTCTTCGGACGAGCGCAGCTTGCGCAGGTGATTGATGCGTTCGTCTTCCGACTGTCGGCGTCGTATGGGGGAACTGCCGACGACCCGCAGCTTTCTGTTCTCCTTAATGCAGCGCTTGGTGGGCTCCCGGGCTACCGCGATGTCATGACGGAAGGACCGGTATCCTTGCGCGAATTCAGCGAGTGGATGATCACCCGAGTGCTCACTCCAGCGTCTCCGCTGCTGGAGGAGGACACGTTGGTGCTCGATCCTCACCGCAGTAGCGCGCGGCGACAGAACGCCGACTGGTATCTCGGCGCGAACCGGACGACCGGCATCTGCGTTGGCTCGGCCGATCGAGCGTTTGACCGAGGCGGGCTTGCTTATCCAGGTGCCTGACCCGCTCCGAGCCCGACGATCGCGATACGAGCTTGCTGATCCATTCATCACCTTTCACGACGCGATAATCCAGCCAAACCGCACGCGGATCCGGCAGCGCCAGCAGCGGGCGGTATGGGCAGAAAGTGCAGCGACGTGGCGCAGCCAGGTGGTTGGACCACACTTCGAAGGACTCTGTCGTGAAGCAACGGCGCGCTACGGCGACGAGTTCGGTGTCGCGTCCGTGTCCTCGGTCGGAAGTACGGCCGTCGCCGACGCAAAGGGTAGGAGGAGCCACGAAGTTGACGTGGTCGCCGCCACCGCTTCGGGAGTTGTCGTGGGTCTCGGCGAAGCCAAGCACACCGCATCACCCAGAGGAACTGCCGACCTTGCTCGCCTCGAACACATTCGATCTCTCCTACCCAAGGCTGAGGATCGCGCTGCAAAGCTGCTGCTCTTTTCTGCGAACGGATTCGATCGAAACCTCGCAAAGCTGTCGTTGGCGCGCGCCGACGTTGAATTGATCGACACCGACCGGCTTTACGGGAGGTGATCGGTCGGACGACTGCCCTCTTCCGGTAGGGCATCGTGTGACTACTCGTCGATGTGCGAGCATGCATCCATGTTCAACACCGTGCTTCCCGTTGTTGCCGTGCTCCTTTTCTTGCTGATCGTGATCATCGCAAAATCGGTTCGGATCGTGCAGGAGTACGAGCGTGGCGTCATCTTCCGCCTCGGTCGTTGCGTGGGTGCGAAGGGGCCGGGCATCTTTTTCATTGTGCCGATCGTCGACAAGATCATTCGCGTCAACCTGCAGACCATGGCGGTGCCGGTGCAGCCGCAGCAGGTCATCACCAAGGACAACGTCACCGTGGTGGTCGATGCCGTGGCGTACTTCCAGGTAGTTGACCCGGTTGCCTCGGTCATCAAGGTGAACGGCTGGTACGGCGCTAGTCAGCTGGTGGCGCAAACAACATTGCGCGCCATCATCGGCCGCCATGAACTTGATCAGCTGCTGTCGGAACGTGACCGCATCGACAGTGAGCTTCGTGACGCTCTCGACACTCAGACGGAGCAGTGGGGCATCAAGGTACATCGGGTGGAGATCCGTGACGTGCAGCTCCCAGAGAACATGCAGCGTGCCATGGCCAAGCAGGCCGAGGCCGAGCGTGAACGTCGGTCAAAAATCATCGCGGCCGAAGGTGAGCTGCAGGCCAGTCAAATGTTGGCCGATGCGGCCAGGACCATGGCCACAGCGCCCGGAGCCATGCACCTACGCACGTTGCAGACGCTGGCCGAAGTTGCCGTCGAGAAGAACTCCACGCTGGTGTTCCCCATCCCGTCTGAGGTTATGGACGCTTTCCGCGCCGTCGCCCACCATTTCGGTCCGACCGAACCGGCGCTGATCACGCCACCGCTGCCCGCCCCTCCGGCTCAATAAGATCCGGTTTGTCCACTCTTTCGTAACCGCCTGTTCACCTTGACTATGGTGACGGATGTTCATGGGGTCTCGTCTCGGCGTTCTGGCGCCAGCGTGCCTCAGACGTCAACTCGCCAAGACCGGGTTAACGGTGTTGAAGTGGAAAGACATCGTGGAGGCCGTTGAACAGGCCATCAACGCCATAGAGGGTGTTGCCAATTTGGTGTCGTCCATTGCTGTCAAGCACGCCTAAGTCATGACGTCTTTTGCGTTGTACGCGGTCATCGCGATCGCGTTGATCTTTGACTTTGTCAACGGCTTCCACGATGCCGCGAACTCTATTGCCACCGTGGGTGGCCACCAGGGTGCTCACACCGGTGCAAGCAGTTGTCTGGGCGGCGTCGTTCAACTTCATTGCGTTCGCCGTCTTCGGTACCAAGGTTGCGTCCGCAATCGCCAAGGGCGTCATTGATCAGAAGATCATCTCCATTGGCGTGATCTTCGCAGCGCTGATGGGCGCGGTGTTTTGGAACGTGCTCACGGCATGGCTTGGATTGCCTTCGTCGTCTTCTCACGCGCTGGTCGGCGGCATGGTTGGTGCCGGCGTCGCTAAGGCCGGCGGCCACGTCATCATCATCGAAGGCCTGCGAAAGATTGGCGTATTCATCATCTACTCGCCGCTTGTGGGCGTTGCCCTCGGGTTCACCCTGATGGTTGTGGTGACGTGGCTAGCGGTCGGCCTTCTGCGGCCGAACGGTGCGCCTCGAGTGCTGGCCCAGTTGGCGACGGCCTGCATTCTTGGCCTCGGATTATCGTTCGCCGGATTTGGGCTCGTGCACGCGATTCGTCGCCAACACGGTCATCTCAATACAACGATGGTCATAGCGGTGGCAGCGGTAGTGGCCGTGTTGTTCATGATTGCGTTGCAACGGCTTCGCAAACCGAGTCAGGCCAACAAGTCATTCCGCGTAATGCAGTTGTTCTCTGCTGCGGCCTTCAGTCTCGGGCACGGTGCCAACGACGCCCAAAAAACGATGGGCATCATCCTGGCGTTGCTCATCGCAGCGAAGAAGGTAGATGCGAAGGCTGACGTCCCTACCTGGGTGGTTTTGTCCGCTCACACCGCCATTGGGCTTGGCACACTGTTCGGCGGCTGGCGCATTGTTCGCACCATGGGAACCAAGCTCACCAAGCTGCAGCCGATGGGCGGCGTGTGCGCCGAAACGGCAGCCGCACTTACGCTGTTCTTTACCTCGGCCAAGGGCATTCCGGTTTCCACCACCCACACCATCACCGGTTCCATTGTGGGCGTCGGCACTTCAAACCGACTTTCCGCCGTGAACTGGGGCGTTGCTCGCCGGGTACTTTGGGCTTGGATTCTCACCATCCCCGGTAGCGCGTTGGTAGCTGCGCTCGTATTCTGGGCCACCTCGGCCGTCTCGTAGGGAGCTGATTATGGATCGTCGCGCTGTCTTCTTCTTCGCCGCCTGCTGGGCGTGTCGCGAACTCACGCTTCATACGCCCAAGGACCTCCGTTACGTCGGGGTCACCTTGGCGATCTGGCTGGCGATCCTGGGCATTGCGTCCATGGTCGACAACAGTTCACGTCGCAAGAACCGCCCGCACCGCACGGTGGCTCCCGAACATATTGAAAGCCCCTACGACAGCTGAAGCGTTTAGCGGTGGACGGCCCGAAGGCCGGCCCACAACATTTCGCCGATCTGGTGGGCGACAATGTCGGGATCAAACGGTTTGCCTGACTGCACCAAACGACGGCTGGTTGATTCGGCCAGGCCAATGATGCCGTGGGCCAGCGTGGTCTGATGCTCGTGGTCGATCTCGGCGCGGATCATGGGAGCGATGGCGGTAGCCATGCGGGCTTCAAGGAGCCGGACGGCCTCGGTGAACTCTTCATCACGACGTCCTCCATCCCCGAAGAGCAAGAGGAAGGACTCGCGATGCTCGGCCACCCACGTGAAATAGGCACGTACGCCGCGAGAGACTTGATCATGTGGGCTCGTGGCCTCACTTGCAGATGCAACGATGAGGAGGAGGAGCCGCTCGCCCGCTTCATCGAGCAGTGCCATGTAAAGCTCACGTTTCGATTCGAAGTGCTGGTAGAGCACCGGCTTGGTCACGCCGGCCGCTTCGGCAACGTCGTTCATTGAAGCGCCGTGGAAGCCCTTTTCTGAAAAGACCAACAACGCAACAGCAAGCAGTTGCTCGCGACGCTCGGCGGCAGGAAGACGGGACGACATAGCTACCACAGAGTAACCGCTGAAACCTGAGTCGGTCACAAGGGTTTCTCTGGATCCGATTGGTGGCCTAATGCTGAAAGGTCCAGGGTGTTAGAAGCCGCGTTGGCGATCGTCTCGTTCGGCGGCCTTCACCGCATAGCCGAGCACGATGGACGGGGCCAGCAGGATCGAGCCAATGGCCATGCACGTGACCACGATGGCGACAATGGCCCCGTTGAGCGTGAAAACAAAGCCGAGGACAAACACGGCGATGGCGACCGCGATGAACAAGTAGCCGACGCGATTGGCGAGTAGTGACCACTTCGCGATCTTGGCCCGACGCTCACGAACGGGATCAACAGGGGTGTTCATTCCCAGGAGGGTAGAGGCCAGCGTCGGACGTGATGAAATGAGGGCATGGGCCAACCATTTCTCACCGACCGGCTGCAGGGGTTCGGCAACACCATCTTCGGCGAAATGTCGGCGCTGGCGTTGGCGACCGGCAGCGTCAACCTTGGCCAAGGTTTCCCCGACACAGACGGGCCGACCGAGGTGCTCGAAGCAGCAGTCTCGGCAATTCGGGAAGGGAGGGGCAATCAGTACCCACCAGCCATCGGCGTGCCCGAACTCCGCCACGCCATTGTCGCCCACCAGAAACGTTTCTACGACCTGACCTTCGACGCCGACACCGAGGTGCTCGTTACCTGTGGTGCCACGGAGGCCATCGCCAGCGTACTGCTGAGTTTACTGTCGACGGGTGACGAAGTGATTGCGTTCGAACCGTTTTACGACAGTTACGCCGCCTGTATCTCGATGGCCGGTGCAAAGCGGGTGGGAGTCACGCTGTATGCGCCCGACTACGCCTTCGACCTCGACGCCTTGCGAAAGGCGATCAACCCGCGCACCCGCATGCTGCTGCTCAACACGCCACACAATCCAACGGGCAAGGTGTTCACCCGCGCCGAGCTCGAGGCCATCGCCGCGTTCGCGGTGGAGCACGACCTGTTGGTGATGGCCGACGAGTGCTACGAGCATCTCGTGTTTGAAGGCCAGCACATGCCCATCGTCACGCTACCCGGTATGCGCGAACGCACCATCACGGTTGGCTCGGGCGGGAAGACGTTTTCGGTTACAGGTTGGAAGGTCGGCTGGATCACTTCGACACCCGAGCTGGTGAGTGCGGTGCGTTGCTCCAAACAGTTCCTCACGTACGTTTCGAGTGGGCCGTTCCAATACGCCATAGCGGTTGGCCTCGGGCTGCCTGATTCGTATTTCACCGCGTTCACCGAGAACCTGCGGCTGCGGCGTGACGTGCTGAGTGCAGGTTTGGAGAACGCGGGGTTCGATGTGATGCCGACGCAGGGAACGTTCTTTCTGACCGCTGACATCACGCCGCTCGGTGGTACTGACGGGCTTGAATTCTGCCGCGAACTGCCGCATCGCTGCGGGGTGGTTGCCGTGCCCACCCAGGTGTTCTACGACAACGTCGAGGCCGGTCGTCGGCTGGTGCGGTTCGCCTTTTGCAAGAAACTGGACGTACTCGATGAAGCGTGCCGGCGGCTGGAAGGATTGCGATCATGAAAGTTGCCGCCGTCCAGCACGACATCGTCTGGGAAGACGCCACCGCCACCTGCCGTCATCTCGATCCTACGATCGCCGGAGCCGCTGCGAGTGGGGCGCGACTCATTGTGCTGACCGAAATGTTCTCCACCGGTTTCACCCTTGCGCCCGATCGGGTGGCCGAGCCGCTTGAAGGCCCCTCCTCCGCGTGGTTGCATGAGCAGGCCACTCGCCATGGCGTGTGGATGTGCGCATCGGTGCCCACCATTGACCCAGCGAAGTCGCGCCCTGTGAACCGGCTGTTCTTGTTCGCTCCCGATGGCACCATGCACCACTACGACAAGATACATCCGTTCTCCTACGGCGGCGAAGACGAACACTACGAGGCAGGCACGCAGTTCCTCACCGTCGACATCGAAGGTCTGAAGACCAGCTTCTTCGTTTGCTACGACCTTCGTTTCGCCGACGAGTTCTGGCAGTTAGCTCCCGTCACTGACTGCTACGTGGTGCCGGCCAGTTGGCCAGAAGCGCGTCGGCTGCCGTGGCAGTCTTTGCTGCAGGCCCGGGCCATCGAGAACCAGGCTTATGTCATCGGTGTGAACCGGGTGGGCAGCGACCCGACGTTGAACTACGCCGGTGATAGTCGCATTGTGGATCCGTTGGGCGAACTGCTAGCTACCGGAGCCAAGACTGAGGCCGTGCTCATCGCTGAAGTCGACCCGGCGGTGGTCGTCGCAGCCCGGGCGCGGTTCCGGTTTGGGCAGGACCGTCGCACCGCTTCATACTTCGCGGACTGATCGCTCACACTTCGCTCATACGGAACCTCCAGAGTGGTGGATGTTAACCCTTGCATGCCTCGTTCGGTCGCTACCGCTCCGTCTCTCTCGGTCTCGCTCCGCTCTGTCAATGCCCAGGGCGAAATGTCCACCTCTAAAGCTTCAAGGAGAACCCCCGAAATGATCCGCAAGTTCATCGCCACCGTCGCCCTAGCTGGAACAGTCATCGTCGGTGCTGGCTCCGGTGCCTTTGCTGGCACCACAAGCCCGCCAAGAGATCCGGCTGCTGCTGCGGCCGCCAAAGAAGCCAGGTGCGCGAGGGCCCCGGAGCTGATTGCTCGTATCAAGGCCAATCAAGACAAGCGGGACGCAGCCGTCACCAAGCTGCAAGACGCCCAAGCCAAGGCGGCCGCGGCAGGCAAGACCGACCTGGTCGCCAAGATCGAAGCCCGCATCGCCAAGGTGAAGACCCGCGCCGAAAAGGCGGCCAACCGTCTCGCCAAGATCGAGGCCAAAGTGGCCGAGAAGTGCCCCAAGCCTGCGGCCTGACCCGCTGGCCGCAGTTCGAAGGAGGGCCGTCCGCTCGGCCCTTCTTCGACGCTAGTGATTGACTGTGCGCATGACGACTGCTGAGAAAGCGTCGAAACCGCCTCACGTGGTTGTGGTCGGAGCCGGCTTTGGTGGGCTGGCTTGTGTGCGGGCGTTTCGTGGCTCGAATGTCGATGTGACACTGGTCGACCGTCACAACTTTCACACCTTCCAACCGCTGCTCTACCAAGTGGCCACCGCAGGCCTGAACGCGGCCGACGTCGCCTACCCGGTTCGAGGGATCCTGCGACGATCACAACGAGCCAAATTCCAGCTCGGCATGGTCACTGCCGTCGATACCGCTGCCAAGAACCTCACGCTCGATAACGGAGCCGTGATGCCTTGGAACTGGCTGGTCGTCGCCGCAGGTGCGACCACGAACCACTTCGGCGTGCCAGGAGCCGCCGAGTTCGGCCTGTCGCTCTACACGCTCGAAGACGCCACGGCCCTGCGCAATCACGTACTCACCAGATTCGAGGAATCGGCCTCGGGCACCAACGACGATGGCGCGTTGACGTTCGTTGTCGTGGGCGGGGGAGCGACCGGCGTGGAGATCGCCGGCGCCCTGGCCGAACTAGTGGACAAGGTGTTGCGGAAGGACTTCCCTGACCTCGATGTCGCCCGAGTGAAGATCGTCCTGGTGGAGGGCCAGGACCGGCTGCTCGGCCCCTTCGCGCCGAAGCTGAGCAGCCACGCGGTCGAGACATTACGCAGCCGCGGCGTGGATGTTCGGCTCAACACGCCCCTGAGCAGGGTGGCCGAGGATCACGTTGTGTTGGGTGACGGAACGATCCTCCTCACCCGCACGGTGGTGTGGGCCGCAGGCGTGAAGGCCAACGCGCTCGGCGCGCTGCTGGGCGTGGAACTCGGCCGGGGCGGGCGTGTTCCCATTCGGCCCGACCTCCGGCTCATCGAGCACGACCACGTGTTAGCCATCGGCGACATAGCCGCCATCGACTACAACGGCCGCCTTGCGCCACAGGTCGCCCAGGTCGCGATCCAGTCAGGCAAGCACGCCGCCGAAACGATCCTTGCGGTCGAGGCTGGCCGCGTGACCGCGCCGTTCGCATACAAGGACAAGGGATCGATGGCCACCATCGGTCGAAACGCGGCGGTAGCCGAGTTTCCGAACGGCTTGAAGCTGAGCGGCTTCATTGGTTGGCTGTCGTGGTTGGGCCTCCACATCCTCACAATGCTCGGGTTCCGTAACCGCCTATCGGTCATCCTGAACTGGGCGTGGAATTACGTCACCTGGGACCGCGGCCCCCGCCTCATCTTTCGCAAGAACTAGCGCTTCAGGCTCTTGCCGAACTTCCGGTAGAGAAGAAGCGCGACGATGGCACCAATGACGGAGCCGATGATGCCCGACCGTCCTTTGGGCAGGGGCCTTTGGACCATTGAGCGCTAGAGACCAGGCGGAAGCAGCAGGTTGGCGTTCTCGTAAAAGAAATAGAGGGCAATCAGGAACGGGAAGATACCGATCAGGAAGCCGATCATGTTGCGATGCAGCCGCCGCGAGATGAGCCAGGCGCCGAGGCCAATGAGGCCGCATGCTGCGCCCCACAGGGCCATTTGCGGAATGGCATGCTTGTCACTGAACCACCCCTTGGTGAACGCAGCGTTCAACTCCTCTTCGCCGTCGGCGATCGTGGTTGGAACCGCAACGGTGGTAGATGGCGCAAGCGTGGAGGGAGAACCTGGCAGCGTGGTAACGGGTACCAACGTGGTCGGCTCGGTGGCAGGCTCGTCGGCTGGCAGCGGCTCGGGTTTGCCAGCGGCAGGAGGGGTGGGATCGCGCAGCGGACCGGAAACGGCGATGTCGAGCTCGGCTCGAATGATCAGCCGGTTGGTCGACGTGTACTTCGGGTCGCAGGTCACGAGCGTGAGCGATGGAACATCGGTGGGCTGAAGCACGGTGGTGTCGTCGGGTGCCACGATCGATTGGGCGGTGACCTTGTACACGAATTTTTCGCCAAGCGTGTTCGTGAATGTAATTGGATCACCATTCTGCAGCTTGTCGAGATCGCCGAAGGGTGCGCCGTAGGTGGTGCGGTGTCCGGCGAGTGCAACGTTGCCCTGTTGACCCGGTAGTGGCGTATTGCGGAAGTGGCCGACGCCCTTCTTGAGATCCTCCACGGTCACGCCGGACAGAATTACCCCTTCGTTGTCACCCTTCATACCGATCCGTGGGATCGACATTGATGCGAACGCCTCATCGGGTTCCGGAAGAGGCAAGGGAGCGGGCGCCGGAAGCGTGGAGATGGTCGTAGGGGCAGCGCTGGTGGGCACCTCTGAGCCAACCGTCGGGGCAAGTGTGGTTGGCGGCAACGTGGAGGCCACGGTAGTAGTCGGCTTGGCGACGGGCGTCTGGAGCCTGCTGGCAAACTCCTTTTTCAGCGCACGCTGCGACGCTGCCGTCTGCAGGCCGGTGCCCCACAACTGGTAACCGACGAAGCCGAACAGGAGCATGCCGAGGGAAATGAAGAGTCGTCCAATGGCACCAATCACAGAGCGCCAACCGTAGCGGAGGAACGGCTCTTTCGGGGGCCGCTCAGGCTCGGCTGGGCGCCTCGGAGGCCACTCGAATTCGATGCGCGGCAGACCCAACTCCTGGTTGGTCTTGCCAACAACATCGACGCGAAGACGAGGCACGGTCCGGCCACGATAGAGGGTGGCTCGCCGCGTTGGGTTCCATCGGGCATCGTCCGATAGCGTTTCGATCAACGATGGAGCCGGTAGTTCACTTTTCTGAGGCCGTCGCCGTTCACGGTCGGTTCCCGGTGCTCACCGGCGCTTCGCTCACCGTCAATCCTTGCGAAATCGTGCTGTTGCGGGGACCAAACGGTGCAGGGAAGACAAGCCTGCTTCGGGCGTGCGCTGGTCTGCTTCCAGTCGTGCAGGGCACCGCGTTTGTCCTTGGCGTTGATGTCACCCTTGACCGGCGGGCCGTACGGTCACGGGTTGGTTTGTTGAGCCACGCCAATGGTCTCTACGACGATTTGACCGTCACCGAGAACGTGCGGTTCTGGGGAAGAACAGCTGGCGCGTCTGATGACGAAGTGAACGCGGCCATGAGCGAGCTCGGCCTGAGCGGACGGCTGGCTACGGTGAAGGTGGTCAAACTTTCGGCCGGGCAACGCCGTCGTACTGCGCTCGCCACCGTGCTGGCCCGACGTCCCGAACTATGGCTGCTGGATGAGCCGCACGCTGGCCTCGATGCGGACGGACGTGATCTGATCGACGACGTGTTGCGCCGCGCCGCAGCCGCTGGAGCCACCATCCTTTTTGCCAGCCACGAACTCGACCGAGCCGAACCGCTGGCGACCCGCGTGGTCCGCATCGACGCCGGACGAGTGGTGCAACCGACATGCTGAGAACCGCTCGCCTCATTGCGGCCAAGGACCTGCGCCTCGAACTGAACAGCCGCGTCGCCGCATTTCAGGTGCTTCCGTTTGCGGTGCTGCTGGTGATCCTGTTCGCGTTCGCGTTCGATGCCGACGCGAAGGTGCTTATCCCGGCCGCACCCGGACTCTTCTGGATCGCGGTGCTGTTGTCGCTGTTCCTCGCTGTCGGGCGCATGTTCGCGACCGAGACGGCAGACGGTGCGCTCGACGCGTTGCGGCTGTCATCTCTCGACCCCGCAGGCATCTTTCTCGGCAAAGCATTCGCCCTGCTTCTGGAGTTGCTAGTGCTGGAAGTCGTGCTGCTGGCCGGCGTGCTGGTGCTCTACGACGTGACGGTTCCCGCGTCGGGCGTGGTGTTATTGGTCACGACCGCCGTCGCGACCAGTGTTGGGCTGGTAGCCACAGGTACTCTGTACGGTGTTCTGTCTGCTGGCACGACGGTGCGTGAGACCCTTCTCCCGCTCCTTGTCGGTCCGGTGGTGGCCCCGCTGCTCATCGGTGCGTCCCGAGCTTTCGAGGCCGCCCTCGGTACCCGGCGTGGCGTAAATGGTTCCGTAGTTGTGAAGGTCTCAGAAGGATGGCCGTGGGCCGGACTTCTTACCGTGTTTGCGCTGGTGTACGTCGCCGCTGGTCTGTTGGCCTTCGGCGCTCTTTTGGAGGATGCATGAACGAGTCGAACGTGTTGCACACCGGCACCCGAGGCTCCCGCATTATCGGCATCCTCGCGCTCATCGGCCTGGCCTGGATGGTCATCTTCGGCCTGTTGATTTCGCCCCCCGACGAAGTGCAGGGTGACAACGTCCGCTACCTGTATCTCCATGTGCCCGCGGCATTCCTCACGTTCACGGCCTTCGGTGTCACGGCCGTCTCGTCCATCCTCTACTTGTGGAAGCGCACCCGCTCGCTCACGTGGGACCGCATCGCCGGATGCTCCGCCGAAATCGGTGTTGTGCTCACCGCCGTCACGCTGGCAACAGGGATGTTGTGGGGCAAGTTGAGTTGGGGTGTCTACTGGCGATGGGACGCGCTACTCACCAGCACAGCACTGTTACTCGTCATGTTCATCGGATACCTCGCCTTGCGCGGCCTCGAAGCCTCGCCCGAAGTTCGGGCCCGCCGCTGCGCCATCGTCGGCATCATCGCGTTCCTCGACGTGCCACTCATCCACTTCAGCGTGGATTGGTGGCGCACGCTTCACCAGCCCCAATCGATTAGTCCGAGTAAGACCACATTCGACGGTCCGATGCTGCTGAGCTTCTTCGTGTCGTTCGTAGCGTTCGTACTTGTCTACATCTGGCTCATGATGCATCGCAATCGTCTGGCCATGATGGAGCAGGCGATGGATGACCACGGTCTGCAGATGGCCATTGCCGAACGTCATGCCGAGGTGACGGCATGATGCTCGGGTCGATTATCCAGCACAACGTGTTCAACATTGTCGGTGGCTACGTGCTGGTGCTCGGCAGCCTTGGGTTGTTCGCGTGGCGCATGCTCGGACGCGCCCGAAAGCTTGCCTCGCAACTGCCCGTCAAGGACAAGCCGTGGACGTAAACGACAACTCGGTCGATGTCGAACGTGACCTCGCTGGCACCGATCTTTCGCCGCGGCCGGTTATCACCACGCCGCGTCGCAAGCGAAAGATGATGCCGTCGGTGGTGTTGGCCGTCATGCTTATCGCCGGTGGCTTCGTGGTGTTCAAGTTCCTGACGGCAAGCACCACGTTTTTCTGCAATGCCGATGAGATCGGTGTTAAGGCCGACTGCGCGGCGTCGAAACATATCCGGCTGCAGGGCACGGTCGAGAACGGCAGTGTGAACAAGCAAGGCGCCGGACTCACGTTTAACGTCGGCTACAACAACGTGATCGTGCCGGTGGTGTACGGCGGTGGCGACCCGGGCGGCGTGTTCTGCGAGGGCGTGCCCGTGGTGGTGGAGGGCGTCTATAGCGCCGGGTCGTTTCAGGGCGACCGCATCCTCACGAAGCACACCGAGAACTACAAGGCCGGCAACCCAAATCGCGTGCGCGACTGCGGTCTATGAACTCGACGTTCGGGAACCTAGGCGTCACGCTTGCCTTGACGGCGTCGCTCGCTGGTTTCGTCACCTCGACGGTTGGCCTTCTGCGGCGGCGTCCGCAGCTGGTCCGCTTCGGACCTGTCTTCGCCAGAATGGTTTTGGTCGGTGCGATTGTCGCAACCATCGCCATGGAACGGGCCATCATCACTCGCGATTTCTCGCTGGCGTACGTGGCCAAGGTCGGCTCAAGCAAGACGCCAGCGCTCTACAACTTCGCAGCCATGTGGTCGGCACTGCAGGGCTCGATCCTGCTGTGGGGGCTCGTGCTGGCGGGCTACACCGTTGCCGTCGTACGTCGGTTTCGCAAGCGGCTCGGTGACCCGTTGGTGGCTTGGGCGCTCACCGTCATGCTCGGCGTGTGCTCGTTCTTCTTCCTGCTGATGGCTGGTCCGGCCAACCCGTTCCTGCGATTGGCCGTTCCCGCCTCAGAAGGCACCGGCCCGCACCCGCTCTTGCAGAACCACATCCTGGTCGCCTTCCATCCGCCCATCCTGTACCTAGGGTACGTCGGCTTCACCGTGCCGTTCGCGTTCGCCATCGCAGCGCTCATCACCGGTCGCGTCGGTGAAGGCTGGCTGCTCGAAACACGCCGCTGGACGCTGTTCGCCTGGGGGCTGCTTACGCTCGGCATCGTGCTTGGCGCATGGTGGAGTTACGAGGTCATCGGCTGGAATGGCTTCTGGGGTTGGGACGCGGTGGAGAACGCCAGCTTCCTTCCCTGGCTCACTGCTACTGCGTTCATTCACTCGGTGCTGGTGCAAGAACGGCGCGGCATGCTGCGGGTGTGGAACCTGTCGCTCCTGTGTGCCACGTTCTCGCTCACCATTCTTGGCACGTTCCTCACTCGCTCGGGCGTGGTGGAATCGGTGCATGCCTTCAGCGAGGGCAGCATCGGTCCGTGGCTGCTGACGTTCTTCGGTATCACCGTTGCGCTTGCCTTGGGCCTCATGGCGTGGCGTGGCGATCGGCTTCGTTCGCCCGGCGCGTTCGATTCTCCGTTGTCACGCGAGGGCGCCTTCCTCATCAACAACCTGCTGTTCGCATTGTTCGCGTTTGTGGTGCTGCTCGGCACGGTGTTCCCGCTGATCATCGAAGCCACACAGAACAAGCGGGTAGCGGTCGGCCGTCCGTTCTTTGATTCCATGACCATGCCCATTGGGTTGGCTCTGCTGACAATGATGGCGATTGCGCCGGTGCTGCCGTGGCGCAAGGCGTCCACCGAACTGCTGCGGGATCGCCTGTTCTGGCCGGCCTGGTGTGGCGTCGGTGCGTTGGCGCTGTCGGTTGTACTGGGTGGTTCCGGCGTTGCCTCGCTCGTCGCTTTCGCACTCGGTGGATTCGCCGCCGGTGCCGCCGGTCGCCAACTGGTGCTCGCCACCCGTCGGCAGGGTCTGCGAGGCTTGGTCGGTCGTGCCAACGGCGGCATGGTGGTACACATCGGCGTGATCCTGGTGGCCGTTGGTCTGGCCGCCTCGCAGAGTTACGCCCGCACATCGGACGTGTCGCTCAAGCCGGGCGAGAGCACCGCGTTCGGCGGACACACCATTGTGTACGTCGGCAAAGACGTGGTGGAAACCAAGCAGTCGCGGGCCGAGCGGGCCAGGGTCACGATCGACGGTGCCGAGTACGCGCCCGCGCAGGTGTTGTTCAACTCGAACGGCCAGATCGTGCCGCGCCCATCAGTGCGCACCCGGCCGTGGGGCGACGTGTACCTTTCGCTCGCAAAGCCCGTCGCTGCCGATGGCACCGCCAACCTGCAGATCGTGCTCAACCCACTCATCATGTGGCTGTGGATCGGCGGGCTCGTCATGGGCTTGGGGACGGTGCTCGCCATGTTTCCCGGCCGCAAACGCCGCCTTGCCACCGACGCCGCATCGGCGCCGATCCCCGAGCCGCACGCCGAGCCGGACCCGGTGCTCGCATGACTGATCAGCTCGCAGAGGTGACCCCGAATGACACGCCGACCAACGCGACACGGCGGCCGCTCGCGCCGTACCTTGCGCTGGGCTTGGCTTTGTTGATTACCGCGTTCGTGGTCGTGCTTGCCCGTGCCCCGAAAGGTGATGCGCCCGAGAGTGCGGCCACACCGCTGCTCAACGCAGCAGCTCCCAACCTGACCGGCAAGACCATCAACGGCGACACTTTTGACCTGGCCAGCCGGCGAGGCAGTTGGGTGGTGCTCAACTTCTTCTCCAGCACTTGTACGCCATGCCGTGAAGAACATCCGGCGCTTGTCGAGTTTCACGACGCCCAGGCCGCCAAGCCGCCGGAATCCCGGGTGGAATTGGTTTCGAGCGTGTTCTTTCAGGACGAAGCACCGGTACGGAAGTTTTTCGCCGACCAAGGCGGAGGCTGGCCGGTGGTGTTTGATCCGAACAACGCCGCCGCCATCGCCTACAGCATCGCCAGAGTGCCCGAGACCTGGATCATCGATCCGTTCGGTGTCGTGCGCAAACACGTCATCACCACGCTTACGGCCGAGCGACTTGAAGTGTTGATTTCGCAACTACGTGCAGGAGTGCCGAACCCTTGAGGCGACGTATCGGATGGTTCGCCATCCTCGCAGTAACCACAGTGCTGCTTGTCATCGGTGGGGCCCGAGATCGGGGCGCGGCCAGCACCCTCGAACGCGTCCGTGAGATTTCAGCGACGACCAAGTGCCCGGTGTGCGTCGGTGAGAGCGTTGGGCAATCGAACGCAGCGGCATCGGTGATCATCAAGAAAGAGATCGCCAACCAGGTCGCGGCAGGCAAGAGCGACAACGAGATCCGCGTCTTCATCGCGTCCACATACTCCGGCGCGGTGCAGTTGACGCCGCCAGCCACCGGCGCAGCCAGTCTGGTCTGGGTCATACCTGTGATGCTGTTCGTGCTCCTCGGTGCCGTCGCCATCACTGTGTTTCGGCGGACCGGTCCATGAACCGCGACGACCTCGCGCGTCGCGAGGATGACCTGGCGTTTGTCCGTCGCTCGCTGGCGGATCTCGATGCCGAGCGAGCCGCCGGGGATCTGGCCGAGGACGACTATGTTGATCTGCGCGCCCGGTACGACGCCCGCCTAGCCGCTCTCACCGATCAGGTCGCCGACGGTAAGCAGGCCCTGCCAAACGCCAAGCCCCGCAGACTTTCTCGCTCACTGGCCCGCATGGGACTGGTAGCAGCGGTGGCCGTCGGTGCCGGGTTCTTTGTGGCCCGATCGGCCGGGCTGCGGCTGCCCTCTGACGGGGTGACCGGCGGCAACGTGCGCGACACCAACCAACTCCTGGTCGAAGCGCGCTCGGCTCTCGGCACCGACCGCCCTGGCGCGTTGAAGCGATTTCGGCAAGTGCTCGAAACCCAGCCCGACAACGCTGAGGCTCGCACCTACGCGGCATGGATAGCTCGCCTCGACACCCGAGACGCCGTCACCTCTGGCACGCTCGATGCGATGAAGGCTCGCCCCCTTTTCGAAGGCGTTGACACCGAGTTCGACCAGGCTGCAGCGTCCCAGCCGGCGCTGGCCGATCCGCACTGCTTCCAAGCGATACTGCGTTTTCGTGACCTCGACGATCCCATCCGATCGCGCCAGGCTTTTGACGCCTGCCTGTCCACCAACCCCAACCAAACGGTGCTCGGACTGGTCAGCAAAGTGGGGCCAGAAATCGACGCGACGCTGGCCACCAACGCCGACCCGGTCGTCGCTGGCCTGGCACAGGCGCGCGTTGCGTTGGCGGCCAGAGACATCGTTGGGGCGCTGAAACGTTACGACGGCGTGGTCAAGGTCGACTCGGCCAACGCCTCGGCCATCACGTGGTCGGCCTGGTTGCAGGCCCGCCTCATTTCGACCGCTCTGCAGTCCGGACAGATCGCGGCTGAATTCGGCAAGGACAGACTCGCGAAAGCCGAAGCAACCATTGATGCGGTGCGCGCTGCGTCGCCAGCGTTTACCGATGCCGCCTGCGCCAAAGTGGTATTCGCGCTCAACCGTGACGACACCGCTGCCGCCGACGCGGCGGTACCGGCCTGTCGGGTCGGCGTGGCGTCACCGGAGATTCGTGACGCCGCGTTGAGCACCGTCGGCACGCCCACCGTCACGAGCATTCCGTAGCTCATACACGCGCCAAGGCATTCGCGCGTCCGCGCATTAGCCCTATTCATTCGCGCGTTAGACCCTTCTCGCCGAGTTTCATGGGCCCAGTTTGGGTCTATTGCGCGAATGGATGGGTGTCATTGCGCGATCGACGGCGAGGACCCAGCCGTACTTGACCGATTCGTGATCTTTGGTGCGGGCAGCACCGCAACCGTGCGTTCTTTCATAGCCTCCGCCCGTGAGTTCTGAGTGGCCGAGCCCTGAAATGCAACCGGTAGCCGAGTCATCTGTGGGCCCCGCCCTCGCCGCGTTTGCCCACCTGCATGGACTCCAATCCGGATATGTTCCTCCGATCTTGCCTGACGACAGCCCGGCTGGACCGCCGCACTCGTCCTACCCTCAGCATGCGGGTCAGGCCCAGCCCGCCTTTCAGCCGCACCCGTCGCACCAACATCCCGGCCACCCCTACGTGGTCCAGCCCTATGTTGCGCAGCCAGCACCGCAGGAGTACCCGCCGCAACAGTATGGCTATGCCGAGCAATCGCCTGCGTCGCAGCAGTATCCCTACGGTTCGCCGTACAGCGGTCAACCCCACATGACGCAGCACTATCCCGGCCAGCCGGTGCCCGGCTACTCAGTGAACGGTCACGCCCCGGCTTATGGGCACCCCGCGTCGCAGCCGTATTCGCCGCAGCCGCACGCGCCAGCGGCAGGGTACGGTTCTATGCCGCAGCATGGTGCCGAGCAACCATACGGTGTGCCTGTGCCGCACTACGCCGACCCGGCACAGTCATTGCAAATGCAACAAGTTGGATATCCACCGCAAGCGGGCTACGCCATGCAGTCCGGCTATCCGGCGCAACCCGCCCCGTATCCAGTAGCGCCGCAGCAGGCGCAGGCGGCGGTTCACTATGCCGAGCCGTCGCACGCGAGGTCAGCTACCGCTCGACTGACAGACAGGATTGCGCTACAACCTGCCTTCACTCCGGGTTACAGCGAGCAACCGCCGAGGGTACTCCTGCGTTCGGCTGACGATCTCGGTGAGAAGAAATCCTGGCACGTGAGTGACGACGCTCCCCGCTACCTGCCGCCCGGTACGTCGGAGGCTGACCTTGATCCGTTTGGACTGGCAGCGCTCCCCGAGCAGGCCGCCTACCACGGCCCGAAAGAGGTGCCGAGCGAGGCCGTCTACGGTGTGCTGTTCGGACTCTGCAGCCTTCTGCTGTTTCCGTTGGCCTTTCTCGGCTTCGTCCGTTCCCGTCGCGCCGGATCCATGATCGATGCATCACCGAGTCGTTTCCGAGGACGGTCTGTTGTGCTGCTTGGCTTCGCTCTCAACGTGGCCTGCCCGACCGTGTCGGTTGCCGCGGGCGCCTACCTCTTCGGCTTTCTCTGACCGTCGTCACAAGCGGAAGGAATGGCCGTTGGCTATCCGGCCGTCGGTGCGTTCGAGCACCCACACCGAGCCCTTCGTCCAATTCTCATCACCAACCACGGTGAGACCGCGCCGGACTAAGGCCTGCATCACATCGGGAATAAGATCACCGTGGCTGCATAACACCGAGCCGTCGGGCAGTTCATCCAGCAGTTTGAGCACCGGCTCGAACGGGGCGCCTTCAGACAACTGAAACGCGTTTTCGAGGCCCAGTCCGGTCGCCTGGGCTAGTGGAGCCAAGGTCTGACGGCATCGGGTGAAAGGGCTGGTCAAGAGCCGGGTCACGGTGGTGTCTGTCAGATACTTCGCCAGAGCCTTGGCCTGGGTATGGCCGTCGGCCGAGAGGGGTCGTTCCCGGTCAACGGGCCCGAACTCACGGTGTCCAGCTTTTGCATGTCGAACGAGAAACAACGCCATCAACTCCGACTTTAGGCGACGCTGCGTGTCTGAGTTAGAGGGCTTGGCTCAAGTGATGCACAAGCGGTTCTGTGGCGGATCAGGGATTGTGTAGACATGTCGCGTAGGCTCGCCCGGTGCGTTCGTTGCGACTCGCTACGCGTGGAAGCGAGCAAGCCAAAGCCCAGTCTGAGGCGGTTGCAGCCAAACTGGCGTCCCTCACGGGTGTGCGGGTCGAGTTGGCTTTTGTGGAAACCATGGGCGATCTCGTCCGCGACCGGTCTATTGCCGAGATCGGTGGTCGCGGCGTCTTTGTGAAAGAAGTGCAGCGCGCCGTACTGGATGGACATGCCGATATCGCCGTGCACTCCGCCAAAGATCTGCCGTCGTCATTCCACACCGAGGGGCTGATGTTGGCCTGCGTTCCGGAACGTGGCGACGCTCGTGATGCACTGGTCGGACACACGCTGGCGTCCCTCCCGCACGGAGGCGTGGTGGCCACGGGGTCGCAGCGCCGCCAGTCGCAGCTTGCTCACATGCGTTCCGATCTTGCGTTTGTCGGGTTGCGCGGCAACATCCCCACTCGGGTAGCGAAGGCCGACCAACCGGGTATCGACGCATCAATGGTTGCGGTGGCTGGCGCCCGCTGGGTCGGGCTAGAGCATCGTCTCGCATTCCTTTTCACGGTGGATGAGATGGTCCCGCAGATCGGCCAGGGAGCAATGGCCATCGAATGTCGCGTAGGCGATCACGCGACAAGAGAGGCGCTATCGTTGCTTGAGCACGCGGTCAGCCGTCGCGCTGTCGATTCCGAGCGCGCCTTTCTCGCTCACCTCGGCGGTGGTTGCGAGTTGCCGGTCGGTGCCCATGCCGCTATCGACGCCAGCGGGGTCATCACCATTACCGGCGTGATCGCGTCGCTCGACGGGCGCCAACTCTTTCGCGAAACGATGTCCGGTGATGACGTGGCGATCGGCGCCAAGCTCGCAGCCTCATTGCTGGCGGCGGGCGCTGCAGAGCTACTTGCGACTGGCTGACACCGTTTCGCTGGCTCGCTGCAACAGTTCGTCGGCGAACGCTCGTTTCGGATCGGGGACGTCGGTGTCGGAGTAGGCGGCTTGATCAAGCGCTGAGAACGCCACGTCCCAGTCGTCGCCGACGAAGCCGACCGCCTCGGCGAACGAACGGGCCGTTTGTCCGGGCGCTCGATGATGTCCGGCTTTGCGCCCTATGTGGTCGAGTCGGTCGTTCCACACCATGGGCCAGCTGCGAGCGGCGAGAGCCTGGCGACGTCGGTACACACGGCGAACAAACCAGCCGACGAGGCCAAGACCGGTGAGGAGCCCGGCACCCAACACCACGCGACCGACGACCGAGAAGACCGGGCCGAGTCGACTGGCAAGGAAGTCGGTGAGGCCGTTGCGTGCCAGCGGCACCTGGCCGTCATCGGCGAAGGGTACGTCGGCGGTGGGGTCAAAGGTGAGCCATCCGACGCCAGGGAAGTAGATCTCCGCCCACGCGTGCGCGTCACTGGCCTTCACCTCGTACAGACCGGTGAACGGGTTCCGCTCTCCGGACGCATACCCCACGCCCAACCGCGCCGGCACGCCCAGGCTGCGCATCATGACCACGAGTGAGCTAGCGATCTGTTCGCAGAACCCGACCTTTTCGGTGAAGAGGAAGTGGTCGACGGCGTCGGTGTTCGCAGGCAGCGACGGGATGTCGATCGAGTAGGTGGTGTTGTTCCCCAACCAGTCCTCGATCGCCTGCACCTTGCCAAGCAACGACGGTGACGATGCGGTGATGGATGCGGCGAGGTCTGCGACGCGTGCGGGCATATCGGCGGGCAGTTGCGTGTACACCGTTCGCGCCGGTTGCCCGAGTCCTTGGCTCGCACGCAACGGGTTGAAGGGCTCGGCCGCCAGCGCGATCGGGTCGGCGGGCGGCCGTTTGCTGACCACGGTGTAGACCGCTCCGGTTCCGAGGGCCACGCCGGCGCGAATGGTGCCATCGGGTAGCACCAGAACGGACTTGTCGGGGAAATAGAGTTTGGTGGCCGACGCGGCCCCAAAGATCAGATTCGGACCAGGCTTCTCGACGTAGACGGTCTGAATAAAATCGTTCGAATCGTCCATCTGAACAGCACCCTCGAAGACCGGCAGCTCGATGGCGCCGTCACCATTGACCACCTTGGTCTTGTCGCTGGTGGCGGTCCATCGGCGGCCGTCCCAGTGGTCAAAACTCTGACCCCGCCAGAAGCCGGGCTTGCTGGCCCGCACCTTCATGACGATCGTGTCGTCGGGGCGTCCGCGAGCGGCTGTGTCCATCTCGTTGGAGAAACCAACGTATCCGAAGCTTGCCCGAGGCGTGTCGCCGCCCTTGCCGGTGCTCGGATCGTTCGGGTTGCCGTCTCCGCCACCGTTTCCGCCGCCCAGGGACGGATTCACTAAACCGCCGCCGGGGATGCGATCGACATTGGGAAGGCTGGCGGGGAACGTGAACGCCCGCGCCGTTCCCGACGCAGGAAGGAAGAGGAAGAGTAGGCCGGCCACCGCAAACGAACTGGCGAGCGTGAGGCCAAGCGACGTTGCGAGTGCTCTGCTTGGCATCCGAAGCGACCGTACCTTTGGCGCAGCCAGCTGGGTCGGTCGGGGAAGCTCCGCCAGTTCGCTGCGATGCATCAAAGCCAGAGCCAACACCGCTGCCGCGCTCCAGAGGCCGAGGCTGATGGCGTAATCACTGGCGATAGACAGCACGCCGCCGACACCGATCAGCACCGTGGATGCGGCAAGGGAGAACCGCAGATCGCGTCGTGCCGGCACGTCGAAGGAGTGCAGGAGCTGCGTCCACAAGAACAGTTCGGCGAGGGGACGTTGCGCCGCGGCAGCGTTCTGGCCAATGCCGCCGAGCTGGCTCACGAAATGCGCCGATGCCGCCAGCATTCCGACCGCAAGGAACATCTTCACCAGGAACCCCGGCTGGAATCGCGCGTAGTAGGAGAATGCGAAAGCGACGATAAGTCCGGCCGGAAGTGCGTAGCGAATGGATGGCGTGCCGACGCCTTGCTGCTGGGTGGCGTTGGCTGCGATCAACACTGCAAACAGCGTGGCGACGCGCACGGCAACGCTGGCCTCGGGCGTGCCCTTGGCGTTGGCCGACTTCACCGACCGAGCGAGCGAGACGATGCTCACGCAGCAACTCCTTTCGGTGGGTACACCGGACCGACAACGGCGCGGGCCAGACGGCGGCTCACTTCGAGCGGACTGGTAACGGGCCCGGTCACCGGTCCGCTCGGTTCTGCGGTGATCAGCACGACGGCCGCACCGCGCTTCAGTGCGGCGAGAGCGAGACCAGCGGCGCGGGACACAGTTGGTTCGACGGCTACCTCGGGGCCGACGAGGTCAACCACGATCACCACCGGCGCGACCGTGACGCCGTCGGTCTCACGGATCATCATCTCACCGGTTCGCGCCGTCGCCGGCCAGTGGAGCTTGCGGCTGCTGTCGCCGGGTAGGTAGGCGCGGATGCCTCGCAAATCTTCCTCACCGATGTCGGGTGTTGGGGCTGCGTCGGACAGTTCGACGTCGGTGGGAAACGGTCCGACTTCGAGCGGCGCGGCAAGGTTGACCTGGCAGGTCTTCTTCCACTCCACCATGCCGAGCGGTGACGATGTCCGTAGCTCCACGGCCAGTCGTGCGAACACGCCTCGCTTGGCGGGCCGGGTGAAGAACGTGCCCTTGGTGGCGTGAAACTGCCCGGTGCCAAGGGCGGGGATGTCGGCGACCAGACCGGATTTCGCATCGATGTCCAGCGGCACGGCCAGCGAGACAGTGCCATCGGTCGGCGCATGAACACTGATACCGGCGCGAGCCAGTCGCACCATCGGCAGGAATGCACCTGCGACTACCGAGCCCAGCAGCGTGGCCACCAGCACGGTGGCCCAACCACTACCGCTGGTTCGGCTGATGCCGAAGAAGGCGAGTGCGAGCGCGGTCATGATGAGCGCCGGTGCCTTCACTCGGCTCGGGCGGAGCATGTCAGCCCCGAGGTACGGGAACGTCGGCCAGTATCTCGGTGATGATGGTGCGGCTGATCTCCAGACCGGGACCACTGCGCATCACGAGACGATGGGCCAGCACTGACGGCGCCATCGCCTGCACGTCGTCGGGCGTGACGAAGTAGCGGCCCTGCAGACCGGCCCAGGCCTTGGCGGCGTGAAGCAATGCCTGGCTTCCGCGGGGGCTCTGGCCGAGGCGGACGTTTGCATGTTCACGCGTCTTGGCCCCGATGGCTACGACATAGTCGACCACTCTCTCCACCGCCTGCACAGCGCGAACGGCCCGCTGTGCTTCCACCAGCTGCACCATGGTTACGACAGCGCCAAGCTCGTCGAGGTGGTCGCTGCCGCCGCGACCGAGCAGAAGGTCACGCTCGGCGACCGGGCCGGGATGACCGAGTTCAAGAACGGTCGCGAAGCGGTCGCGCTGGCCTTCCACCAGGGGGAAAGTGCCGGCGTGGTCGAACGGGTTTTGGGTGGCGATCACGAAGAACGGATCAGGCAGGGCATAGGTCTTGCCGTCGACGGTGATCTGTGACTCGGCCATGGCCTCAAGCAACGCCGACTGGGTGCGTGGCGTCGATCGATTCAGTTCGTCGATGAGCACGACGTTGGCAAACAGCGGGCCGGGCCGGAAGTTCCAAGCACCGGTCGATGGCTCGAAGACAGCAACACCGGTGAGCTCGGACGGCAACAGGTCGGCCGTGCCCTGCACCCGGCGAAACTGTCCGCCGATGGACCGAGCGAGCGCCTTGGCCAAGGTGGTCTTGCCTTGACCGGGAAGATCCTCAATCAACAGGTGACCACCAGCGAGCAGCGTGACCACGGCGAGGCGCACGGCATCGGGCGTACCGCGCATGATCCGTTCAATATTGGTAACGAGAGCGCCACCAACCTCGGCTACCAGAGGCGTCACTATTTCAGTGGTCGTCAACACCCCACGTGCATCGGCGGAAATCCGTCGACTATGAACATCGCGTCAGTTCCTTGATCGACCGTTAACTCACTGGTCAAACGTCACCACCTCCCGACGAGGATTACGCCCCAATCGCTGGCAAGCTATTGGCGAGCGAAGCACACCGAAAGGGTTGCCGGATTGTCTGAGCGAAGCGAGTCCGAACGCTGCGAAGCGGGCGCCCGAGTGCCAGGAGCGGTAGCGACCAGCGAGGGCAATCGGCGAGGTGAGGAACGAGCCGGAGCGCAGCAAGAGAGGCATGTTATGGAAGGTCCGATTACTGCAGGGGTCATTGCGACTCCGCCGTTTGGGGCGATGGCGCAGCTCTCGAAGGATCAATTGATCGCCGAGCAACAGGCCACGCTGGCGTCGCCGCGGCGGCATTACTCGTGGAGCGCAAAGGGCCTGTTCGCCACCCTTGATCTTGTGTACGGCAAGGGCCGCAACCTCGAGAAGTTCCGCGTCCTCGAGTTGGCCGCCCGGGTGCCGTATCAGGCTTGGGAACACGTCGCCTACGTCGCTGTGACCCACAAGGCCAGCGTGCCGGATTTTGCGGGCCGAATCTTCACCCAGATTCGGTCCAGTCGTCGGGAGCAGGACAACGAGCAGTGGCATCTGCTCATCCTTGAGGAACTCACGCAGGCGCGTCCGCGCAAGTACGGTTTCTTGCGAACGGTGGTCTTTCCGCAGTTGCTGGCGTTCGGCTACTACCAACTCTCGTGGCTGCTTTACGCGGTTCGTCCTGATTGGAGTTACCGCCTGAACGCGGACTTTGAGGATCACGCCGAGCATGAGTACGCGCTGTTGGTGGAAGAAACGCCATGGCTACACGTTGAGCCTTACAGCGGGCAGTTCAGCGGTGAGTACGGCTCATTCGAAACGCTGGCCGATCTCTTCCGCCAGATCGGGTATGACGAACGCATCCACAAGCTCGAAAGCATCGAGCGAATGAAGACACCCCGCTTCCAATAGGTCAATCGTGGCGGCGCGAGATGGCGAGCCAAACACCAAGGCCAATGATGCTCAAGCCACCGAGCCCCGCCATCTGTTCGAGACGCTTGGGTGACCGCCGAAACCAGGATCGGACCGATCCGGCGATGAGCCCCCACGTGCCATCACTCACTATCGTGAAACCCCTCGCGCACAATGTCGGCGAGCGCTCCTCGGTTCCGCTGCTGCGTCGAGTTCAATCACGCTCTTACGTAGCGACAATGGCCGAATCGCCGCCGGACGTTTCCGGGGGACCGGAAACCCCTGCCAGCTCGGTGCGTTTCGAGAACGGCTGACAGGTGCTATCTGGGTTCGGCGCCGAGGGCGCGCAGTTGGGCTTCAAGTTCGGCTGCCCTTGCGTGCGCCTTCTCGGCATCAAGGAAAGCAGTCTGTAGTTCTTCGTCGCGTTCCGTCTCGACCAGGGTGATGAGGTCGATATCGGCGCCGATAAGCAAGCCCTCTGCGGTGCGAACCATGACGTCGCTTCCCGCCACCTCGATGCTCAAGCCGCCGAGCGGCACGATCGGCTTGCCGGTCCACACGATGAATTCTCCATCGCCCGGGGCGAATCGAAGTGCTGCACCGACGATGGGGTCGGTGCTGATGACGTAGACGTCAACGCCGAGTGCGTTGCAGCGCGCCGCCTTGGCCCGCAGCCCGTCAAAGGTGTCGGTGTTCGATGGCACCTCGATCACGACGCCAGGGCAGGGCAGATGCGCAAGTCGCTGCTGATAGGACTTTGCGCCGCGTTCAAGCACGCCGACTGGAAGGGTCATGAGATCGGGCGCCATTGCGTGGCCACCATCGGATGGATACCAGTTCATGTCGCGATACACGACCGTGTTGGGCCGGAGTTGGCGTGCGGCCACAATTCCGATCGCATCAACGACGCGACGATGGTCGGGATTCTCGGGCACTTTCAGCGTGTCCGGATCGGCGTCATCTTCAACGTCGAGCCAGTCAGCAGCGGTGGACATAAGCATAAGGCTACTCCTCGATTCGTTCGGTGCGACATGCATCCGACAGTAGTGAGGGGGTGCGACAGAGTTTTCTTCGTGACTGAATCGCCACGTTCCGCGGCCTCGACGATCCGGTTCTACATCGTCGTCGGATGATGCAGTTTGCGATACATCAGTTGACGGGTCGTTGCGCAGCCAGTTCGGCTGCAACGTCAACGAGTTCGATGCGATCGCTCGCCGCAGCGAGTTTGATCAAGCTGTCCGAGTAGCCGGCTTTGGACGCGAGAATTATTCGAGGCTCGGCGACGACGCGGAGGCCGCTTTGTCGGAGGGCCGGGATCTTGTAGGTGTCGAGGTCGTTGATGATTGTAGGTGTAAACCGAGTGTTTGTCCATTTTGCTTCGGCTACTACGGTTACTCGCCCGCGCTGGGAGCCGACGGCGTCGATCTCCTCGGTGGTCCGTTCTTTCCGTCGTCGGAACTCATTGGTCGAGTTGCCCCACCAGTTACCCCACTTCGTTGCCAACTCGGCCCGACTCATCCGCAACCATTCCAGCAACCATGTCTCGAATACGGGAGCAACGTGGTCGGCCAACGCCGGGCTGATCTCGGCATCGAACAGCTGCTCGGATGGGAGCCCGGCTTCGAGGTCGCTTTGGAAGGGAAACACAAACCGGAACCAGAATCGGAGAAAGTCGTCATCGAGTTGCCACTGTCCCGATCTGGAGGCGGGCGCGGCGCCGAAGGGATCCTTCCTTGATACGAGTTTCAGATCGACCAGGGTGGCGAGGTACTTGATTATCGTGCTGGATGTCGTGTCGAGCGCTTGCGCGATCTCATTGATCGCCTTGCCGCCCGTGGCGAATTGCTCGAGGATGGCGAAGTAAACACGCGGTTCACGTAGCTCTTGTTCCACGATCACACGGCCCTCGTTCCAAAGCGGCGCATCTCGATCGAGGACGTTGCGGCTAACGGCCTTTCGTAGTGGGCCAGAGGTGAGCCGCCGAAGATACATCGGCATACCGCCGGAGATTGCGAATCGTTCGAACGCGTCGAAGGAGTCGAAACCAACGAGAAACGGTGCGGCTTGGGCAAACGTCAGCGGCCGAACCTGGAATCGCTGAAGTCGTCCGTGCATGGGATTTGTCTCGCTGAACAGTGATTCCATATGGCCGATATGCGATCCACACAAGATCAGCTTGATCTTCGATTGGTCTCGTTCTTCTTCCATCGCCGCTTGGATGGCGGTCAGTTCCTGCCGGGCGGTAGCTGCTACCGGTGACAGCAACCACGGGAACTCGTCGATCACTACAAGCAACGGATGATCTCGGCTGATTCGATACAGCACACGAAAGAGCGTCGACACATCAGGGATCTGCGGTTTGACTCCAACGTACGTGCTCGAGGTCATAGGCAAACCGAGCGAACTGTGATTGTGCAGGGAGCTGTTCTGCAACGAGAATGAGAGCAGCCTTTTCGTGCGCGAACCGGCGGAAGAGCCAGGATTTACCCACCCGTCGGCGGCCCAGCATTGCGAGCGGCTCCCGTTCGCTGCCCGTCCACCACTCGTCCATTCTTTCAAGTTCAACGGTGCGGTTTCGGAACTCGGATAGTAGTGGCCAGTGGTATCCGGGGTTCTGCATGAACTCAGTATACGCATGGGTATGTAACGCACAAGTATAGTAATCTGTCGAGTCAGTCGTGGCGACGCGCACAAGGCGGCGAGCACTCTTGGGCTCGGCGGCGGCGTCGAGTTCGATGGCCGAACCGAATAGGACTGGGTCGGACTAGACTAACTGCCATGTCGACGGTTGTGAATGTTCACGAGGCCAAAACCCACCTGTCGCGGCTTATTGATCGAGCGGCCGCCGGCGAAGAAATTGTTGTTGCCCGAGGCGGCCGGCCGGTCGCCCGCCTCGTCGCACTGGCGAACCAAGGCCCAGTCCGCACTCCAGGCTCGTTGCGCGGCAAGATCCACATTTCCGACGCTGAGCTTGTAACGCCTGATTGGCTGATGGACGCATTCGAGGGCACTGTCGAATGAACGCGCTGCTCGATTCGCATTGCCTACTGTGGTGGTTGGCAGACATGGCCATGTCCGATGCCGCGAGCGAAATCATCAGCGACCCGTCCAACGACGTGTTCGTCAGCGCAGCCTCCATTTGGGAACTCGAAGTCAAAGCTGCCTTGGGCAAGCTCGTAATCGACGCCGACCTCATTACAGAGGTACCGAAGGCAGGCTTTTCGTGGCTGCCGATCGCAGCACAGCACGGTCGAGCGGCGGCACAACTACCCAGACATCACCGCGATCCATTCGATCGAATGCTCATCGCTCAAGCGCAGCTGGAACAGTGCACCCTCATCAGCCGCGACAGCACGTTCGATTCCTACGCCGTCGCACTCATAAAGGCTTAACAGCCCCGACGCGCGTCGCCCCGGGGTGAC